>NZ_JAGPYA010000127.1:0-3186 GCF_018070245.1 Micromonospora sp. M61
CACCCCACAGATGCTCCAACACCTGCCGATGCCCGAACGTCAACACACCCGGCCTGGCCACCAACACCCCCAGCACAACCAAGATCAGTTGCACTGAACCTTAGAAACCACCCGGCGTGTCGTGGCAACAACTTCATGATCAACGAGGGTCTGAGGGCTCGGGGGTGGGGGGCTCGGGGTGGGGGTTTAGGCGGGTGGGCTTTCGACGGTTCGGATGGCCTCCGCGTAGGCCAGGGTGGCGCGGCGCAGGGCAGCTTCCGGGTCGATGCCCGCCTCGCGGGCCGCCGCTACCGTGGCCAGGAGGCTCGCGCCCAACCTTGCTTCGGCGTCCACCTGGGTGGCGGCCAACGGCGGTGGGACCTCGATGCCCCTACGGGCGGCGCGCTTCAGGATCTGTGCGGCCAGGGCCAGGGCGGGCTGGCTCAGCGCCACGCCGTCCAGCACCGAGTCGCGTGCCTTCTCAGCGCGCTTGATCCGCTCCCAGTTCTCGGTGATGTCCTCCAGAGTGCCCGCCTCGGCACCCGCGAAGACGTGCGGATTGCGCCGGATCATCTTGTCGACCAGGCCACCGGCCACGTCGTCGATGGTCCACCGCTCGTCCTCGGGCAACTCCTCGGCGAGCCGCGCGTGCAGCACCACCTGCAACAGGACGTCACCCAACTCCTCACGGAGCGCGTCGGTGTCGTCGGCACTGATCGCGTCGTACGCCTCGTAGCTCTCCTCCAGCAGATAACCGGCGAGGCTGCGGTGCGTCTGCGCGCGTTTCCACGGGTCGCCGCCCGGGGAGGCCAGCCGGTCCATCACGGCCACCGCGTCGAGCAGTCGGGCGCCCGGCGGATCCCACGAGCCGTACATCAGCTCCATCTCGGCCAACCCCGGCTGCCGGGCCAACCGCAGACCCAACTCACGGGCCAGCGCCTCGTCGCCCGCCGGACCGGCCAACCACACCACAGTGCCGTGCGTCGCCACCGCATCCAGCAACGGCTGCGTCGCCGGCCCGTCCACCACTGTGATCTCGGCGCCCGCCTGGCGCACGGCCGTGACCAGCTCGGTCTCCGCGCCGGTCAACACCGGGTTCTGGCGTACGACATCCCAGGCCGCGGAGGTCAGCAGGCCGGCGGGCAACCGGGGTGAGGTGACCAGGAGGACGATCCGTGCCGACATGCTCAGCTGGCCGTGCCCTCGTCGCTCGGGGGCGTGGCCGCGTCGCTCGGGGCCGTTGCGTCGTCGCTCGGGTTGGCGCCCGACGGAAGCGGATCCGGGGTGGAGATGTCGGTGACGGTGCCCGACTTCTCCAGGTAGGGAAGGCTGTACCTGCCGAAGCCCCCGTTCGGCACCTGGAGCAGGGCCGGAATCTCCAGCGCGGAGTAGCGCGGGTTGAGCGAGACGTCCTCCCGCTCCACCTCTGCCTCGAACGCCGCGCTGAGGGCCACCACCGCAGCCACCTGCGGGGCGATGGCCGGATCGGCGAACGCCGAACGCTGCTGCTCGACCGTCCAGCCGGCCGGGGCCACCTCGCCCTCCACCATCTTGGCGTAGACGACCGACCGCAGCTCGTCGGTCAGCTCGGCCGGCGGCAGACCCGCCTGGAGGGCGAGGAAGAGGTTGTACCAGTCAGCGGCGAGCTTCGCGTACTCGGAGCCAGGAGCTCCGAAACTCTTGCCCAACTCGTCGGCTTTGAGCTGGTCCTGGACCGGGATCTTCTTCTCCGCGACGATCCGCTTGGCCAGGTCGATGCCGACGAGCAGGTTGAGCATGTCCTGTGGGGTCGCGTCGATCCGGAGCATCTCCGGCGAGGGAGACGCGGACGGCCCGTTCTGCTGCTGGAACGCCGCCCGGGCGGTCGTCTCGTACTTCGCCTGGGCCTCGGCGTGGATCTCGTCGACCCGTTGCACCGAATAGGTGGTGTCACCGACGTACACGGCGACCCCCGGTGCGGACTTACCGCAGGCAGCGAGGGAGAGGACACCCAGGGCCGCGACGCTGGCGGCGGCGATCACACGGCGAGCACGCATGCCCGCCACTCTCTCATGCCCTCTCCCGTGCTGTGACGGCCCCCACCTCACCGAGCTTCCAGTTCACCGCAGCGCGTCACCCGGCCGCACCTGACCCGGCCGGGACGGCGAGCGGAGCGGGGGCACCGAGCACATCGGAGAGCAACTGTGCACACCACTGCAACAGCGCCTGGTCACGCAGCGGCTCCCCGCCGATCCGACGGGTGCTCGGCCGAGGCACGCTGACCTGGTCGGTGGCCTGCTTGTAGACGGCGTCCGGGTGGTAGCGCTTGAGCCGCATCTGCTTCGAATCCGGCAACGGCAACGGGCCGAACCGCACGTGCTTGCCCTGCATCGACACGTCGGTGAGGCCGTACCGGCGGGCCAGCAGGCGGAACCGGGCCACCTCCACCAGGTTCTGCACCGGCGCCGGCGGCTCGCCGTACCGGTCGGTCATCTCGGCGACCACCTCGGTCAGCCGCTCCTCGTCCCGCGCCTCGGCGAGCTTGCGGTACATCTCCAGGCGCAGCCGCTCCACGCTCACGTAGTCGTGCGGCAGGTGCGCGTCGATCGGCAGGTCGATCTTGACGTCGGGCTCGTCCTCCGACCGCTCACCCTTGAACGCGGAGACCGCCTCGCCGACCATCCGCACGTACAGGTCGAAGCCGACGCCCTCGATGTGCCCGGACTGCTCACCGCCGAGCAGGTTGCCGGCGCCCCGGATCTCCAGGTCCTTCATCGCCACGTACATGCCGGCGCCCAACTCGGTGTGCTGCGCGATGGTCGCCAGCCGCTCGTGGGCGTGCTCGGTGAGCGGCTTCTCCGGTGGGTAGAGGAAGTAGGCGTACGCCCGCTCCCGGCCCCGGCCGACCCGGCCACGAATCTGGTGCAGCTGGGCCAGGCCGAGCAGGTCGGCCCGCTCCACGATCAGCGTGTTGGCGTTGGGGATGTCGATGCCCGACTCCACGATCGTGGTGCAGACCAGGACGTCGAACTCCTTCTCCCAAAAGCCGACCATGACCTTCTCCAGAGCGTCCTCACCCATCTGGCCGTGCGCCACCGCGACCCGCGCCTCGGGCACCAGCTCCCGCAGTCGCCGCGCCGCCCGGTCGATCGACTCGACCCGGTTGTGCAGGTAGAAGACCTGCCCGTCGCGGAGCAGCTCGCGGTGGATGGACGCCGCCACCTGCCG
>NZ_JAGPYA010000128.1:0-2671 GCF_018070245.1 Micromonospora sp. M61
CGCAGGTCGACTGGTCGGCCGGTGCGGTGCGGTTGCTCACCGAGACCCGCCCCTGGCACCCGCAGACCGACCGGCGACGGCGCGCGGGCGTGTCCTCATTCGGGTTCTCCGGCACCAACGCCCACCTCATCCTCGAAGAACCCCCGACCACCGAACCCACCGACCAGCCGGCCGGCGCACCGCACCCGGTGGTGCCGTGGCTCATCTCCGCCCGCAGCGACGACGCCCTGCGCGCACAGGCAACCCGACTCACCGACCACCTCGACAGGCGGCCCGAAACCGAACCGGCAGACGTCGGTCGTTCGCTGGCCGCTCGCGCCACCCTCGCGCACCGGGCTGTCGTCCTGGCCGAGGATCGGCCGGCCGCGTTGAGCGCCCTCGCCGCCGGAGCTGCGGCTCCCGGTCTGGTCACCGGCACCGCGCAGGGCGGGCGCACCGCCTTCGTCTTCTCCGGCCAGGGCTCACAGCGACCCGGCATGGGTCTGGAACTGGCCGAGACCTACCCGGTGTACGCCGACGCGTTCGACGCGGTCTGCGCCGAGCTGGACCTCCACCTCGACCGGCCGATCCGCGACGTGATCGCCGACGACGCCAAGGCCCTGGACCAGACCGTCTACACGCAGGCGGCGCTGTTCGCGGTCGAGGTGGCGTTGTTCCGCCTCGTTGAATCGTTCGGGGTCACGCCGCACTACCTGGTCGGGCACTCGATCGGTGAGATCGCCGCCGCGCACGTGTCCGGGGTGCTGTCCCTCGCCGACGCCGCGAAGCTGGTCGCCGCCCGAGGCCGCCTGATGCAGGCGTTGCCCGTCGGTGGGGTCATGGTGGCGGTTCGGGCCACCGAGGCTGAGGTGCTGCCGCTGCTGACCGACGGGGTGTCGGTCGCGGCGATCAACGGTCCCCGCTCGGTGGTGCTGTCCGGGGTGGCCGACGAGGTCGCCGCGGTGGCGGCGAACTTCAAGAAGTCGAGGCGTCTGCGGGTCAGCCATGCCTTCCACTCGGTGTTGATGGAGCCGATGCTGGCCGAGTTCGCTCAGGTCGCGGGGTCGTTGACCTACGCGCAGCCCCGGATCCCGGTCGTGTCGAACCTGACCGGGCAGGTCGCCGAAGCGCAGGACGCCGACTACTGGGTGCGGCACGTACGGGAAGCAGTCCGGTTCGCCGACGGCATCGCCACCCTGGAGGCCGCAGGCGTCAGCACGTTCGTCGAGATCGGCCCCGACGGCGTCCTGTCCGCCATGGGCGCGGACTGCGTCACCGACGCGGTGTTCGTACCCGTGCAACGCTCTGACCGCGACCAACCGACCACCCTGCTCACCGCCCTCGCCCACGTCTTCGTGCGCGGCGTCGCGGTGGACTGGACTTCGTGCCTGACCGGCGGACGCCTCGTCGACCTGCCCACCTACGCCTTCCAGCACGAGCGTTACTGGCCGAGCGTTCCCGAGCCGGTGGCCGTCACCGACGCGGGCGAGCCGGCCGACGCCGACTTCTGGGCTGCTGTCGAGGACGGTGACCTGGCCCGGCTCGGTATCACCGTGGACAGCGCCGGTGACCTGCTCCCGGCCCTGGTCGAGTGGCGCCGCAAGCGCCAGGACGCCGAAGTTGTCGACGGCTGGCGCTACCGGGCCACCTGGCGGCCGGTCACCGGCGAGGCCGCCGACACCCTCGACGGCCGCTGGCTGATCGTCGGCGCTGATCGGGCCGACGAGAGCCTTGTCGGTTCCCTCGCGAGGACCCTGACCGAAGCCGGAGCCGAGGTGCTCCGCGCGCACAGCTCGACCGAGCTGGGCGACCTGTCCGCACCGATCGCCGGCATCGTCGCCTCGCCCGACACCGGAGCCGAGTTGCTCGCCCTGGTGCAGCAGCTGAGTGGCGCGAGCGTGACCGCTCCGCTGTGGGTGGTGACCACCGGCGGTGCACCCGTGGGCCGCGCCGACGCCGTCACCCCGGAAGCGTCGGCGGTCTGGGGTGTGGGTCGCGTGGTGGGTCTGGAGTTGCCGCATCTGTGGGGTGGTCTGGTCGATGTCCCCGCCGGCTGGGATACGCGGGTGGGTGCCCGACTGGTGCGGGTGTTGGCCGGTGGTTTCGGTGCCGAGGATCAGGTGGCGGTGCGGTCCTCGGGTGTGTATGTGCGGCGGTTGGTCCGCTCGGCCGCCGCAGTCGGTGACCAGCCGGGTTGGGTGCCGTCGGGGACGGTCCTGGTGACCGGCGGTACGGGCTCGCTGGGTGGTCGGGTCGCGGTCTGGGCTGCCACGCACGGTGCCGAGCATGTGGTGCTGGTGTCGCGGCGGGGTGCCCAAGCCGCGGGCGCGGCCGATGTTGCGGCCGCGGTCGAGGCGGCGGGTGCGCAGGTGACGGTCGCCGCCTGTGACATGACCGATCGGGACGCGGCTCGTGGCCTGCTCGACAGTCTGGACACTCCGGTACGGGCAGTGGTGCACGCCGCCGGCGTCGAACGGTCCGCGCTGCTGACCGACACCACCCCCGACCTGTGGGACGAGGTGGTCGGCGGGAAGGTCGCGGGTGCGGTTCATCTGGATGAGTTGTTGGGTGATGACCTGGACGCGTTCGTGGTGTTCTCGTCGATCTCCGGTATTTGGGGTTCGGGTGGTCAGGGTGCCTATGCGGCGGCGAATGCGTTCCTGGACGGTCTGATCGCGGCGCGTCGGGCTCG
>NZ_JAGPYA010000129.1:0-2648 GCF_018070245.1 Micromonospora sp. M61
CCTCGGCCCGGTGCCCCCAGATGCCCCAGACGAGTTGCCCGGGGTGGCGGTCGGTGACATCCGGCGCCACCTCGACGACCTCGCCGACCTCCTCGTAGCCGAAGCCGATCAGCGGGTAGGGCACCGGGGTCTGCCGGGGGACGAACATCCGGGCCGCGTCGTCCCAGTCCTTGCTGAGCCGGGGATTGCTGCCCCGGTAGAGGGTCAGCTCGGTGCCGGCGGAGATGCCCGAGTAGGAGGTGCGGACCCGGACCTGGCCGGGGCCGAGCGGATCCGGGAGGCAGGGCTCGAGGCTGATCCGTCGAGGCCCGGCGAGAGAGACCACCCAGTTGCCCATGTGTCACATCCCGGTAGCACTGGGTTCCAGGATAGCAAAAAATAGCCATATGTCTTGCTATTGATCAATCGAAGGTGTTGGATCCTTCATGTACCCTTCGAGAGGAGTGCCACCGATGTCAGCACCTCCGAGGCGGATACTCGCCACCACCCTGATCATGGCACTGACAGCGTCCACCCTGCTGGCCTGCGGAGACGACGAATCGGACAGCAGCAGCAAGAAGATCACCGTCTGGAGCCTGGAGGACGTCGCCGACCGGGTCACCGCCACCAAGGCGATCGTCGCCGACTTCACCGCGAAGACCGGGATCCAGGTCGACCTGGTGACCGTCAACGAGGACCAGTTCCCCTCCCTGATCGCCGCCAACGCCGCCGCCGGTGACCTGCCCGACGTGGTGGGTTCGGTCTCCCTCGCCGGCATCCGTACGCTCGCCGGCAACGAGCTGCTGCACGCCTCGGCGAACGCGGAGGTCGTCGACAAGCTGGGCCGGCAGACGTTCTCACCGCGGGCGCTGGAGCTCACCTCCGACGACGGCAAGCAGCTGTCCGTGCCCAGCGACGGCTGGGGCCAACTGCTCGTCTACCGCAAGGACCTGTTCGCCGCGGCCGGCCTGCCCGCCCCCGACACGTACGAGCGGATCACCGCCGCCGCGGCGAGACTGAACACCGGCGGCGTCGCCGGGATCACCGCGGCGACCGCCCCCAGCGACGTGTTCACCCAGCAGACCTTCGAACACCTGGCGCTGGCCAACGACTGCCAGCTCAGCGACGACTCGGGCAAGGTCACCCTGGATTCGCCCCAGTGCGTCGAGGCGTTCCGCTTCTACGGCGACCTGATCCGCACCAGCTCGGTGAAGGGCGCGCAGGACGTGGACACCACTCGGGCCACCTACTTCGCCGGCAAGGCGGCCATGGTGATCTGGTCTCCGTTCATCCTCGACGAGCTGGCCGGGCTGCGTAACGACGCCAAGCCGACCTGCCCGCAGTGCCAGGCCGACCCGGGGTTCCTCGCGAAGAACAGCGGCTTCGTCACCGCGATCAAGGGCCCGAACGGCACCGAGCCGGCCCAGTACGGCGAGATCAGCTCCTGGGCCGTGCTGGACGGCGCGGCGGCCGACCCGGCGAAGTCCTTCGTGGAGTACATGCTCAGTGACGGCTACCCGAGCTGGTTCGGCATGTCCCCCGAGGGCCGTTTCCCGGTCCGCAAGGGCACACCGGCCGAGCCGGAGGCGTACCTGACCCGGTGGAACACCAGCCAGGCCGGCGTGGACGCCAAGAAACCCCTCGCCGACGTGTACGGCGACGAGGTGCTGGCCACGCTGCGCCGCAGCCCGGACACGTTCGGGCGGTGGGGCCTCAGCCAGGGGCAGGGCAAGCTGGTCGGCGCCATGCTCGGGGAGTTGCCGGTGCCCAAGGTGCTGGGTGACCTCGTCTCCGGCAAGTCCGACGCGACGGCCACCGCCAACCGCGCCAAGAAGGACGTCGACGCGATCAAGGCGGGCGTCAATTGACGACCACCGCGCCCGGCCCCGGCCGCTCCCCCACCCGGGAGCGGCCGGAGCCACCCCGGCGCCGACCACTGACCCTGCGCCGCCGCGAATCCCGGGCCGGGCTCGCGCTGGTCGCACCGACCCTGCTCGTCACGATCGCGGTCATCGGCATCCCGATCGTGTGGACCGTGGTGCTCGCCTTCCAACGGGTCCGGCTCGCCACGCTGCGCAAGACCGGCCTGTTCGGCGACTTCACCATGGACAACATCGACCGGGTGCTGCACACCCCCGGCTTCGCCGAGACGCTGTGGGTGACGCTGATCTACAGCGTCGGCGGCACCGTCGGGTCGATAGTGCTCGGCCTGGTGGCCGCCCTGGTGGTCCGCCGGCCGTTCCGGGGTCGCACCCTGGTCCGGGCGTCCATGCTGCTGCCGTACGTGGCGCCGGTGGTCGCGGTGACCTTCGTCTGGCAGGTGATGCTCGACCCGCAGCTCGGCATCGTCAACGCGTGGGGCCAGCGCCTGCTCGGCTGGGACGCGCCGGTGCCGTTCCTGTCCCAGGAGTCGACCGCCCTGACCACGGTGATCGTGTTCGAGGCGTGGCGCTACTTTCCGTTCGCCTTCCTGTTCCTGCTGGCCCGGCTCCAGGCGGTGCCCGGTGAGCTGGAGGAGGCCGCCCGGGTCGACGGAGCCACCCCCACCCAACGGTTCCGGCACATCCTGCTGCCCCAACTGCTGCCGGTGATCGCCCTGCTGGGCGTGCTGCGCTTCATCATGACGTTCAACAAGTTCGACGACGTCTACCTGCTCACCGGCGGCGCGG
>NZ_JAGPYA010000013.1:0-125116 GCF_018070245.1 Micromonospora sp. M61
GACGATGTCGTCGCGGCCGTCGCCGGTGACGTCGGTGGCGGATCCGCCGGCGATGGCGTGGGTCCGGGCCGCCTCGTTGAGCTGGGCCCGCGCCGTGGCGGCCGCCTGGTCGTACCGGTCGGGAAAACCCGACCGTTGGACGCACTGGGCGACCTGGCCGGCGCTGAACCCCGGGTTGTTGCGGTCGCAGACGATCGCCCGGGTGACGTACTGGGTGCTGGCGTAGACCGGGTCCATGATCTGCTCTGGCGTTCCCCAGCCGTAGTCCCAGCGCTGCTGGAAGACCCCGAGCGACGACTTGTCGCCACACGGCAGGTTGTTCATGTGTGACTCGACCCAGCCCGCCTCGAAGGCGGACAGCGTCACCTTGTCGTTGGCGTTGTGCGCGCGGGCGACCCGGTAGACGACCAGGGTCACCGCGGGGTCGCGGTTGGCCGGGATGGAGGTGCAGGCCAGGGTGCCGACCGGGTCGGCCTGCGCGGGCGCCGCCATGACCGTCGCCGCGGCGGTGCCGAGGGCGACCAGCAGGGCCAGGAGAGTACGTCTCACGCTGCTCCTCCCAGGGGCTCGAGCGGCCATCCTGGTGGCGTCGCGAACCGCCTCGGACACCCGTATCGAATGCTGAGAGTGTCATCAGGGCGATGATCGATGTCAATGCGTCATGAAGAATTCCTTCATTGCACGGGTCAGGGCGGGCAGGTATTGACACCGACGATTGTCGCGGGTTTACTCGCCCGCAACCGGTGTCGAGGGCATCGATCCGACCGGAGGGGACAGCCATGGGTGTGCGACGTCGCTCGCTGCTCGGTCGCGCCGCCGCGATAGGTGCGGCCGGCGCGCTCGGTGCCGTCGGCACGGTCCTGACAACGGCAGCGCCGGCCCAGGCCGCGGTGTGGAAGAAGCGGTTGACCGGCGCCGACCTCGACACCTCCAGCCGCTGGCGGGTGGCCGGCACCGATCTGGGCATCCCGTACGTGCTGGAGAACGGCTCGATCGGCTACCTCTTCGGCGACACCTTCGACACACCGTGGCCCGAGGGACCGCCCGTGCCGAACGACTGGCGCTCACCGGTGATGCTGCGTTCAGCCGTCCACCCCGCCGCGGCGGGTGGAGTGGTCTTCGACAGCGCGGCGCGGGTGGCCGGCAACGGGCGCGCGCCCGAGCTGATGCACAACGGCCACCACGGCATCGGCATCGACGGGCTGCCGGAGGTGACAGTCATCCCCAACGACGGCATCAGCTTCCCGGAGACCGACCGGCAGGTCATCTCCTACATGAGCATCGAGAACTGGAACTCCGCCGGCCCGGCCGGGCCGCAGTGGAAGTCCCGCTACGCGGGGCTGGCGTTCTCCGACAACGGCAACGACTTCGTCCGTACGCCGCTCAAGTGGTGGAACAGCCCGGACAACAGGGACCCGTTCCAGATGTGGACCATGCAGCGCGACGGCGATCACGTCTACGTCTTCTCGGTGCGCGCGGGGCGGCAGGACGGCCCGATGATGCTGCGCCGCGTCCGCTGGGACCGGCTGTTCTACCCCGAGTCGTACGAGGGCTGGGGCTGGAACGGCACCAACTGGGGCTGGGGCCGGCCCTGCACACCCATCCTCACCGGCCGTTTCGGTGAACCATCGGTGCGCCGCCTGGCCGACGGGACCTGGGTGATGTCATACCTAAACTGCCAGAACGGGTGCCTGGTCACCCGGACCGCGTCCGGACCGGACCGGGCGTGGACGGCGGAGAAGATCCAGGTGACGAGCTGGCAGGAGCCGGCTCTCTACGGTGGGTTCATCCATCCCTGGTCGAGCCGCAACGCCAACGATCTTCACCTGATGGTCTCCAAGTGGACGCGTACGCCGGACGGCCGCAGCACCGCCTACCACGTCAGCCAGTTCGCCGGCTCGGTGTGACGAGGCGCTGACCTGGCGCTCCCGGGCCCGACCTGCCTGAGCTGATCGGCGGGAACGCGGCCCGCCACGTTCCGGGCGGGGTGTGAGTGGGTGAGTCAGGGGGTAGGACCAAGATTGACGACGAACGCCCCGGAGCGCAGTTGACGGGGTGCCGGCCATCCCGGAATGTCGCATTTTGGCGGACGCTGATCGAGGAGGGCCTACGGCGATGACGCAGCCGACGATGCAACCCGCTGACGCGTTGGCCGAGCTGAGCCGGGTCAGACTCGACGAGATCAGCCTCGACGACATGCTGGGCCGGATCGCCGAACTCGCCAACCGGAGCATTCCCGGGACCAGGGAGGTGACCGTCACCCTGGTTCGGGGGCAGGTCGGTTCGACCGGGGCGTTCACCGGCGAGTTGGCCCGTAAGTTGGACGAGTGGCAGTACGAGGAGCACCGCGGCCCGTGCCTCGATGCGTCCGCCAGCGGTGACACCATCTCGGTGCCGGACATGACCACCGAAGATCGCTGGCCCGCATGGGCGGAGAAGGCCCGCGCCGCCGGGGTGCAGAGCTCTCTCTCGATCGGGCTTCCCATCCAGGGGTCGGTGGTGGGCGCGCTCAACGTCTACAGCGACTCGCCGAACGCCTTCGATTCGTCCTCGATCGCGAACGCGGAAGGCTTCGCCGCGTACGCGGCGGTGGCCCTGGCCAACGCGCACCTGTACGAGAACGCCGCCACACTGGCAGCGCAGATGCAGGAGGCGATGCGCAGCCGAGCCGTGATCGAGCAGGCCAAAGGGATCATCATGGGGGACCGGCGGTGCTCGTCGGAGGAGGCGTTCGCGCTGCTGTCGAAGATCTCCCAGGACACCAACCGCAAGGTGCGCGAGGTCGCGGAGGCCCTTGTCGCCCAGGCTGTCGGAAAGAAGCGCGGGTGAGCCACGCCGCGACTGCACGATGCTCACCGACAGGGCCACCCGCACGAGGCGGGTGGCCCTGTCGGCAGATCACGCGGACCGGATCACCGCCCGCCTGATTCCGGTCAGCTCTCCGACGGCTTGCGCACCGCGTCGCGTACCCGGTCGATGACCGCCAGTACCGGACCGGCGGCCAGGTTGCCCTTCGCGGACTGGGCGCTGGGATGCGGCCGCGTCGGCGCGGACGCCTCCGCCGCCCGCACGGCGGTGGCGAGGCTGCGCAGCCGGTCGACCGGGACGTGCTGGCGCAGCTGGGGGAACTCGTAGCGTTCCTCGTAACGGGCGTGCGTGAGTACGGCGTCGCGCAGCAGGACGATCCCGGTGTCGAAGCCGTCGGCGTCCACACCGCCCTTGATCAGGGTTTGCAGGGTCTCCTTCGCCTGCCGCTCCTCGTCGAGCCGGTCGTCGACCATCGCGTCCCCACCCCCACCGGGCAGCGTCCGGGCGAGCGGGTGGACGACCTCCTCCTCGGCGGTCTCGTGCGCGGCGAGGAGCTTGACCAGATCGTCGAAGGCGTCCCGCCGGGTGTCGCCGGTGCTGCCGATGACCAGCAGGAAGAGCTGCTCGATCTGGGCGTGCTGCGCGAGCAGCAGGTCGACCACGTCCTCCTCGGGCCCGGGCGTGGTCGGAGCGTCGGCGTCAGGCATGGCTGCCTCCTTCGGCGCGCAGCGCCTCGATCGGGTGCGGCCCCTCGGTCTCCATTCGGTACTCGTCGCCGAAGCGTTCCCGGTGCATGTCGATGACCTGCTCGCTCGGCGGCTTCTGGCCGTCGTGCAGTTGCTCCTGCATCCACTCGAAACGCTCGTGGGCCTCACGGACGTAGCCCTCGCCGAGTTTGGTGAGATCCATCTGGGTGGCCAGCAGGTGGCGCAGGTAGTCCTTGTTGGGCTCGAAGGTCAGCGGCTCCGGCAACCCGGCCGTGCCGACGATCTCCTCGGGTTCCCGGCCGTCGTGCCGGCGCAACAGGTCGGCGGCCTGCTGGAGGTGAGCCAGCTCCATCTGCAGGTGCAGCTCCCAGACTGCCTTGATCCGGGGGTCGCTCTCCTGTTGCAGGAAGGAGTAGTAGAGCCAGCACTCGTTGTACTCGTGGGTGAGCAGTCGCTCCCACCAGTTCTCGCCCGGGTCCAGCAGGGACTCGTAGTGGGTGACGTGCTCCTGCTCGATGAGGCTGATCTCCTGGTAGAGCTGGCGCGCGATCGGTTCCATGTACTGCGGGCCGACGTTCATGTAGTAGAACATCACCTGCTGCTCCGCCGAGAGGATCGTCAACGCGTGCAGCTTCGAGCGCGGGTCCACCGAGTTGCGGTCGTACGGGGTGCGAACCTCGTCGAAGGGGTGCCGGTGCTCCTGAATGGTCGGCCGACCCGGCATGACCTCGGTGAGACCGTTGACGATCTTCTCCGCCTTACGCCGTTCGACCATCTCGTAGAGGTTGGCGTAGCGGTACAGGTGGTCGAAGTCCTCCAGCACGCCGAACTCGTACGCCTGCTTGAGGTAGGGGTCGGGTTCGTGTCGGGCCACCCAGGCGGTGAGGTCGACGGCCACCTGTTCGTAGCCGAGCGTCGTCTCGAGCACGCTGGCGACGCCGGGAAGCAGCCAGTTCACCACCCTCTGCTGCTGGCTCTCCACGTACCGGACGTAGGCGAGCTGCCGGCGGACCTCCTGGTCCGGGCAGTTCCGGGCGAACTGGTGCTGGAAGTTGATCGCCTCGACCTCGATGCCGTTCATCGTGATGATCCGGCACCGGGTGTACGGGTCGACCGCCTCCGGGTCGATCGGCTCGACGTTCAGTTCACGCCAGTTGCGGATCTGACCGTCGAGCGGGATTCCTTTGTGGTCCAGGGGGTTGAACATCTCTCTCCTTTGTCGGGGGAGGTGGGACATACGCGGAGGGCAGGGTGCGGCGCCACCCGGGCCGCGCTGAGGACACGGCCGTGGAGTGGTGGCTGCGGAAGAGGAATCCGGTCCGTCACACGTTGCCTCCGCCATCGACGAGGGTGCCCACCCGCCGCGTGTGGGCGCGAGGCAGGGATGACCATCGAAGGGCGCGTGTCTTGACCCGAAAATCACGCTACCCACGGCAAGCGGGCACAAACCAAACCCGTCCTCCGGGACCTGGATCCGGCGGCCACGCGAGGCTGGAGACGGGTGTGAGTACCCGTCCACTGGGTAGGGCGTCCACCATGCTGAAGAGAGCGGTGTGGCAGGGACTGGTGGCAGGTCTGGTGGGGGCGGCGGTGATGACGGCTGCCGAGAAGGTCGAGCAACGGGTGACAGGCCGACCCGACTCGTACGTGCCGGCCCGGGTGCTGGCACGGCTGACTGGCCTGCCGGAACGTCCGGGGCAGCAGCCGCGGTGGCAGAACCTGGCGATGCACTACGGGCAGGGCGCGCTGGTCGGCGTGCTGCGAAGTGTCATGGCCCAGGCCGGCCTGCGCGGCACCTGGGCCTCGGGGATGTTCACGGCGGTGCGCCTGACCAGCGACCAGATCCTGGAGAACGCCACCGGTGTGGGGGCGCCCCCGCTGACCTGGCCACGTGCGGAACTCGCCATCGACATGGTGCACAAGTCCATCTACGGGTTCGCCACCGGCGCGGTGGCGGATGTGCTCGCCGCCCGCGACGGCGCCGGACCTGGACAGCGGCACGCGGCACTCCGGCCCGGTCGCCACTCGGACGTCGGCCCGCTGCCGCGTGCCGCGGTGCGTCGGGGCTGACGCGTCACCTGCCACTGTCGGCCGAGGTGCTGCGGGCGGGGCAGTGGAGTGATTAGCTGCACGGATGATCGCCCCCGTTTCCCTCGGCACCTGGCCGACTCCGCTGGAGGCCGCGCCCCGGCTCGCCGCCCGGCTGGGCCTGGCCGAGCTCTGGTTCAAGCGTGACGACCTCAACGGCCTCGGCGGTGGCGGCAACAAGATCCGCAAGTTGCAGTACACCTGCGCCGAGGCGCTCGCAGTCGGCGCCACCACCGTGATCACCTCCGGCGCACCGCAGAGCAACCACGCCCGCCTCACCGCCGCCGCAGCCGCCCGGCTCGGCCTCGCCTGCGTGCTGGTGCTCGACGGCCCGCCCCCGGACGAGCAGCGCGGCAACCTGCTGCTCGACGGGCTCGCCGGCGCCGAGATCGTCTGGGGCGGGCACCGACCGCTCGCCGAGGTGGTGGCGCACGAGGCGGAGAGCCGATCCGCGTACCTCATCCCGTTCGGCGGCACCTCGCCCGCGTCCACCCAGGGTTACGTGGACTGCGCTCGGGAGCTGCGCGCCCAGGTGCCGGACATCGACTCGGCCGAGGTCGTGGTGGCGCTCGGCTCCGGTGGGACGATGGCCGGCCTCGTGCAGGAACTGGGCGCCGAGCGGGTTGTCGGCGTGAGTGTCGGCGCCGTGCCCGACCCGCGCGCGACTGTCGCCGGGCTGCTCGTCGGCGAGGTCGAGCCGGACGCGCTGCGGATCGACGGCTCCCAGGTGGGCGCCGGGTACCGCACGCTCACCGACACGGCGCGGGCGGCGTTGGAGACGACCGCGCGCGACGAGGGGGTCTTCCTGGACCCGACGTACACCGGTCGGGCGATGGCTGCGCTGCTGGCCGGCAGCTTCCCGCACGGCGACCGGGTGATCTTTCTGCACACCGGCGGCCTTCCCGGCCTCTTCGGCCACCCGCAGGTCTAGGTCCCCGGGTCTCATTCGGGCCAGGCGGACTCCTCGATGACCCGGACGAAGTCGATGTGGCGGTAGCCGGGCACCCGGTGCTCCAGCACGTCACCGTTGACGGTGCCGAAGGTGGTGTCCGGCCGGTGCCGGAAGCCGTCGGCGAACGCGTCGACGATGGCTCGCTTGAAGTTCGGCCGCGGGTGCGCCGTGGTGACCGCCGCGATGTCGGCGGGCGACAACTCGTGGTAGCCGATGCCGAGCACGTCCGTCTCGACCCCGGCGGTGACGAGGGCGACCTCGGGCTCCAGGCGGTACGGGACCTCCGGCGTGGTGTGCAGGGCGATGCCCTCCCACACGAGCCGCGCCTCGCGCTCGCCGATGCCGTTCGACCGGAGGAAGCGGCGTGCCTCGTCCGCGCCGTCGAGTTCGAAGCGCTGATCGTCGCGGCGGTAGCGTTCGGTCAGCCCCAGGTCATGGAACATCGCGCCCACGTAGAGCAGCTCGGGGTCGGCCCTCAGGCCGAGCCGCCGACCCTGGAGCGAGCCGAAGACGAAGACCCGCCGGGAGTGATGGAACAGCAGGTCGTCGGTGGCCTGGCGGACGAGCTCGGTGGCGTCGTTGGCGAGACGTGAGTCGGGGATCTCGATGCCGGCGATCGTCTGGCTCATGGAGGTTCCTGTCGGTCCGGGAGCCCGGCCGGGCTCCGATGCGTCAAGCGTCACCCGAGCGGACCGATCAGCGCCCCGTCCCATCTGCCATGCTTCCCTCAGATCGGGACATGGGTGAAGGGGGCCACGCTGTGGGCAGTCCGGCGGCAGAGCCGCACCGGGTGACGGCTCTGGTCTTCGACGGGATGAAGCTACTCGACCTGGCCGGGCCGTTCGAGGTATTCGCGGAGGCCGCCAGGTTCGGCGCACGGTACGAGCTGGAGGTGCGCTCCAGCGACGGCGCCGCGGTGCGCGCCTCGACGGGTATGCGCGTCCCCGTGGACGGCGACGTCGACTCGGCGACCGACGTCGGGACCGCCCTCGTGGTCGGCGGCGATGCGCTCCCGACGAACCCGATCAGTGCTGAACTCACCGCCGCCGCGACGGCTCTGTCCCGCCGGGCCGCTCGTACGGCCTCGGTCTGCACCGGCGCCTTCGTGCTCGCCGGCGCCGGCCTGCTGGACGGCCGGCGCGCGACGACCCACTGGCAGCACGCCCGACTGCTCGCTGCCGCGTTCCCGAGGGTGCGGGTGGAGCCCGATGCCATCTTCGTGCAAGACGGGACGATCTTCACGTCCGCCGGTGTGTCCGCCGGCATCGACCTCGCGCTGGCCCTGGTCGAGCGCGACCACGGCGAGGAGATCGCCCGGTCGGTCGCGCAGTCACTGGTCGTGTTCCTGCAACGGCCCGGCGGTCAGTCGCAGTTCTCTCCCTCGCTGGCCCTGCCCCGACCGGGCACCCCGGTGCTGCGACAGGTGACTGACGCGGTGGCAGCGGACCCGGCTGGCGACCACTCGGTGACCGCCCCCGCCAGCCGGGCCCATGTCAGCCCGCGTCACCTCTCCCGGCTGTTCCGGCAGGAGCTGGGCAGCAGCCCCAGCAAGTACGTGGAGGGCGTGCGGGTCGACGCGGCCATCCGCCTGCTGCACGCGGGCCAGTCGGTCACCGCCTGCGCCCAACAGGTCGGCGTCGGCAGCCCGGAGACGTTGCGCCGGATGTTCCTCACCCGGGTCGGAGTGTCGCCACGTGCCTACCAGCAGCGGTTCCGCAGGACGGCACGTGACCCGGCGACGGTGCTGGACGACGAGGACGTCGTCGAACCGTGACCGCGCGACCGCTGCCCGTCGCTCCCGCGCTGATCAGCGTGCGACGTGGCAGTGCCCTCCGGTGGGGTCGCACCGAAGGGCACCGCGCCGAGATGTGGAACGGGGGTCAGGCCGTGGCGAACTGCTCGCGGTGGTCGTTGGCGAACTCGGTGAAGCTCCGCGGCGCCCGGCCGACGACGTTCTCGACATGATCGTTGGTGAAGTCGCCCCAACCGGAGCCGTAGGCGACCCGGTACTCGGCGAGGACCTCCGCCGTCCACTGGTCGAGGCCCGCCCGGAGCAGGTTGTCGCGTGCCTCTTCCGGGCTCTGCGGTACGTAGCGCACCGGCTGTCCGAGCGTACGGGCGATGTCGTCGGCGGCCTGGTGCAGGGTGATGCTCTCCGGGCCGGTGGGCGTGTAGATCCTGCTCTCGTGCCGCCCGGGCGCGGCGAGGATCGCCGCCCCTGTGGCGGCGATGTCCCGTGCGTCGATCACACCGACCCGCGCCTCGCCGAAGAGCCCGTAGAGGTGCTCTCCGGCCTTGGAGCCGAGCAGGTTCTGCATGAAGTGGCTCGGGCGCAGGATCGTCCAGGGGATGCCCGACTCCTGCAGCTCGGCGTCGGAGAGCGCGTGCAGGCGGCCGTTGCGGGTGGGCGCGTCGTGTGCGGCACCGATGGCGGAGAGTCGGACGATGTGCCGCACTCCGGCCTGCCGGGCGGCCCACACCGCGTTCATGCTCTGGCTCGGCGCCGTCGGGCCCATCGGCGTCAGCAGCCACAGGGTCGTCACGCCCTCGAACGCCGGGGTCAGCGTGGCGGGGCTGTCCAGGTCGCCGACGACGTAGTCGACACCGTCGAGCCTGGGCGTGCGAGACATGTCCCGTACGAGGGCGCGCACCGGCTGCGCGCCGGCGAGCTCCCGCAGCACCTCCCTCGACACGGTGCCGTTTGCTCCGGTGATCAGAATGGTCATGGTCGTCCTCCCGGTCAGGTGGACCGCGGTCGGGCCGCTGGTCGACGTCAGCGACCATATAGTCCAAAAGCTGTACCGTCCAATGATTGGACCAACTTATGAAGCGCAGCACACTCAAGGAGCAGGACCCGGACCTCGGCATCCTGGCCGTGCAGCTCTCCGCGCGCGTCCAGCGCGAGATCTTCCGGCGCTCCGCCGAGCACGGGTTCGACGACGTCCGGCCCCGCCACGGCGCGGTGCTCGCGTACCTGGACGCGGAGGGCACCCGCCCCGGCGAGCTCGCCCGCCTGGCAGGCCGCAACAAGCAGACGATGGGCGCGATCCTCGACGAGTTGGAGCGGCTGGGCTACGTCCGGCGTACGCCCGACCCGGCCGACCGGCGGGCGAAGCTGATCGTGCCGACCGATCGGGGCCTCAGGTTCATGGAGCTCTCGGACGGGATCGTGAACCTGATCGAGCAGAAACTCTCCGACACGCTCGGCTCCGATCTCTATCAGGATTTCCGCAGCGCGCTGGGCCGTGGCGTGGCGAGCCTCCCGGCAACCGGTCACGACACCGAGGGCTGAGACGGCGTCACCCGTCGCGCCCTGTCGGGGTGCGTAGGGCCGCGAAGGTGTCGTCCGGCTGATGTCGGGAACGCGGCATCCCGCAGAGACGCAGGCGGTTCCGTGGTGATCGGGAAGGGGCAGCGATGAGCCCGAAGAGTGCTCAGGGCGACGCGAGCGGCATGTCGGGCGTCGAGGGCGTCGACATGAAGCTGGAGGTGATCGTCATCCCGGTGTCGGACGTCGACCGCGCGAAGGCGTTCTACGTACGCCTCGGGTGGCGCCTCGACCAGACGCCGCCGGGCATCGTCCAGCTGACGCCGCACGGTTCCGGGTGCTCCGTGCAGTTCGGCCCCGGGCTCACGCCGGCGGCGCCCGGCTCGGCCATGGCCTACCTGGTCGTGTCCGACATCGAGGCGACCCGCAACGCCCTGGTCTCCGCCGGTGTCGAGGTCGGCGGGGTCTTCCACGTAAGCCCGGCCGGCCCGGTTGACGGGCTGGACCCGGAGCGGCGCAGCTACGTCTCGCGCGCCACGTTCCGCGACCCGGACGGCAACACCTGGCTGATGCAGGAGATCACGAACAGGCTTCCGGGTCGGATCGAGAGTGGGCTGACGTCGTACGGCTCGGCGACCGACCTGGCGAGCGCGATGCGACGCGCGGCTGCCGCCCACGGCGAGCACGAGGAGCGCACCGGCCAGCGGGACGAGAACTGGCCCGACTGGTACGCGGCGTACATGGTCAGCGAGCAGTCGGGGGCCACGCCACCCGAGTGAGCCCCGCGACGCGAGGCGGCGGTCGGCCGGTCAGCGCAGCCCGCGGACGAGGTTGTCGACCAGGGTGCGGGCGAAGTCCTCGGTGAGCGGCAGGTCGGGGACGAGGAGCCGGTGGTAGCAGGCGCCCCAGAGCTGGTCGACCACGGATTCGGGGTCGATGTCGGCGCGTAGCTGCCCCCGGGCCATGGCCCGGGTGAGGGCTTCCACGGCGAGGGCCCGGCGGGGGCCCGAGTAGCGCTGCCGATAGGCGTCGGCCAGCTCGGGGTCGGTCTGCGCCTGCGCGATGAGGTGGGCGATGACCCGCCCGGCGGGGGTGTCGCGCACGAGGTGGACGAAGGCGACGAGCTGGTTGGTCAGGTCGGCGACGATGTCGGCGGTGTCAGTGAAGGCCAGCGTGGGCGCGACGACGGTGAAGTAGCCGTCCAGGGCGAGTGCCCCCTTTGAGGGCCACCACTTGTAGATCGTCATCCGGCTGGCCCCGGCTTGGGCGGCGACCTTCTCGATGGTGAAGCCGGCCATGCCCTCGGCCAGCAGCAGATCACCGGCGGCCGTGAGGATCTCCGCGCGTACCTGGTCGGCGGGTCGGCGACCACGGCCACGCCGGGGTGGCGTGTTCGCATCCGGGGTGAGCTGGGCCACTGGTCCTCCGAGTTATATGGACAGAGTGTCTTCGTGCTGGTTATATGGACACAGCGTACACAACGGTGCCCCGACAGCAGGACGCACCGCGACGACGACCGAAGGAGACGAGGAACATGACGGGTCTACGACGGCGACAGTTGGGTGCCTCCGGGCCGGAAGTGTCGATCATCGGCCTCGGTGCGATGGGCATGTCGGACCTGTACGGGCCGGCCGACGAGGCGGAGAGCATCGCGACCCTGCACGCGGCGATCGACGCCGGTGTGAACCTGGTCGACACCGCCGACTTCTACGGGTCGGGCCACAACGAGATGCTGATCGGCCGTGTGCTGCGGGAGCGTCGCCGGGAGGAGCTGGTGATCAGCGTCAAGTTCGGCGCGCGCCGGACACCGGACGGCGGGTTCCAGGCGGCACCGTACGACGTGTCGGCGGCAGCGGTGAAGGACCGGCTGGCGTACTCGCTGCGCCGGTTGGGCACCGACTACATCGACATCTACCGGCCGTCGCGGCTGAACCCGCAGGTGCCGGTCGAGGAGACCGTGGGCGCGCTGCTCGACATGCAGCAGGCCGGCTACATCCGGCACATCGGGCTCTCCGAGGTGAGCGCGGACAGCATCCGTCGGGCTGCCGCGGTGGCACCGATCAGTGACGTCCAGATCGAGTACTCGCTGCTGTCGCGTGGCCCGGAGGCCACGATCCTGCCGGCGCTGCGCGAGCTGGGCATCGGCCTGACCGCCTACGGTGTGCTGTCCCGAGGTCTGCTCAGCGGGCACTGGTCGGCGGACCGTGAGCTGACCGGCACGGACTTCCGGGCGAACAGCCCACGGTTCCAGGGCGAGCACCTGGCCGCGAACCTGCGCCTCGTGGACGCGCTCGGCCGGGTCGCCCAGCGGCTGGGGGCGACCACGAGTCAGGTGGCGATCGCCTGGGTCGCCGCGCAGGGTGAGCAGATCGTGCCACTGGTCGGCGCGCGGCGGCGGGATCGGCTGGCCGAGTCGTTGGCCGCAGCCGACCTGACGCTGGATCAGGAGACGTTGGACGAGATCGAGCGTGCCGTGCCGGCCGGTGCCGCCTCCGGCCAGCGGTACGCGGCGCCGATGATGGACCTGCTCGACAGCGAGAAGTGACGGCCACGTCAGGGAGTTGACCGCCAGACCCAGTTGCGGCGCTCGTAGAGCGGCACCAGCCCGGCGCGACGCATGTTGTTCAGCGACGGGTTCTGCGTACCGGGTGCGGGGTTCCCGGTCTCGGCGAACAGCCATTGGCATCCGGCCTCGGCCGCGGCTCGGGCGCGGGCGGCGATCAGCGCCGACTGCGCACCGAGGCCGCGGTGACCGGGTGCCGTCGCGGCGGCGTTGAGCGACGCGGCCCGGTCGTGCAGGAACAGGTTGCCGCCCGCCACGAGCTCCGCGTCGTCCCACGCCGCGTACGGCCGCCAGGCTGGCTCGCCCACGGTCGCCGTCAGCATGTCGGTGAGCCCACCGGCCGGCATGCCGAAGCCGGAGAGCACGACGTTCGCCCAGCGCTCCGCCTCGGCCGTCGGCACCGGGCCGACGCGCAGGCGGGTCGGGGCCGCAGCGACGTCACCGGGTCGGGCGGCGAGCTTGAGCCAGGTGCTCCCCGCTTCGAGCCCGCGTGCCGCGGCGATCTCGTCGAAGCCTGCGGGCAGCACCGACGGGACAAGCTGGAGGACGGCCTGACCGACGCCCTGCTCCCGGTAGAAGTCGAGGACGTCGTCCAGGATTCGCGCCGTGAACGGCTCGGTGATGCCGAAGCCGAGCGCCTTGCTCCAGTACCCACCGGAGGGGTCGTTGCGCATCGCGAGGGCGACACCGCCGCCGATGCGCGTGGTCGCGATCCCGAGATCGGTGTACGCGGGCTCGGGTGCCCGCGACTCGTAGGAGTACATGAATTCGCACTCCATGCCTTCGGCGAGCGGGGTCAGGTCGGATGGGTCGATCATCAGCCGATTGTCGACCTGTACCGGTCCCAGGCTCGCACCAGCTGCATGCGGTTGTTGATACCCAGCTTGTGGTAGATGGATCGGAGCTGGGTGTCCACCGTGTGGAACGAGACGAAGAGGTGCCCGGCCGCTTCCTTCTTGGTGGCACCGGCGGCGAGCATCTCGGCCACCCGCTCCTCGGCGGGCGTGAGCGCGTCGATGCCCGTGCGGGGCGACTTATCGACCGACGACCGACGGCGTGGGGTGGCAGCGAGTTCGGCGCATCTCCGGTCGGCGGTCGCCTGGTCGCCCGGCGCGCCGATGCGGGCGTAGAGGGCGGCCGCCTCGTGCGCGGCGTCCCACGCCTCGGTCGGATACAGCCGGGGACTATTGGCGAGGTCGAGCAACGCGTCGGCCAGGGCCGGCCACGCGGTGGTGGTGCGCAGCCCGGCGATCGCCGACCGGAGTGCGTCGGGGTCGCGATCGAGCAGCCCTCTGGTCTGGTCCGCCAGTGCCTGCCACAGCGGGACCGGCGTCCGTGTGGCCACCAGTGCGACAAGTTCGGTGACCCGGCGGGCGGCCTGCGTGTCGCCAGCGGCCACTGCCACGCGGACCAGGCGGGGGCCGAACTGCGGCACGGGCAGGAGAGGCCGCACTGACCGGTGCAGGTCGCCGACGATGCTGTTGAGGAGGCTCGACGGCTCGCTGAGGGCCGGATCGCGGACGGCGACGCAAAGAGCGGGAGTCCACACCGTACTGTCCGGCCACCGTCTCCGGGTCAGGCAGGTACGCAGGATGGCGCGCGCCGCATGGTGATCGCCCCGGCGGTGGTGCACCTCCGCGATGACCGTGACCAGCAGGGCACGTGTCTCCTGACTGATGTCCACCGAGTCGGATCCGAGCCTGGTGGCCGCGAGGGCGGCAGCCTCGGGCAACTCGCCCACCGCGACCATGCGCAGGCAGTCCAGGGCGGTCAGGGTGCCGCTCAACGGCGTACCGGTCGAGGTGGTGTCGTCGAAGGCCTGACCGATCGCCGTCCGGGCATCCTGGTGCCGACCGAGGCCGAGCTGCACCAGGATTCCTTCGGCTCGGACCGAGGTGACGTCCCGTCGGGCCGCCCTGGCGTCCGGGTCCATGGCCGTCAGGACGGCGTGCGCGCCGGGCAGGTCTCCGTGCGACAGCGCGCGGGCGGCCCGGCCGAGGGCGAGGTGGCGGGCGGATGACCAGTCACCCGCTGTGGCGTGCGCGGTGCCCGCCTCGCGCAGCAGGGCATCGGCGTCCGGATGCCCGGTGCGGGCAGCGACGGTGGCGATGACGGCGAGCAGAGTGGCCCGGCTCGGAGCGTCCAGCCGTTGGTTCAGCGACTCCCGTAGGCCCGCGAAGGCGACCGACGGTGGCTCCAGCGCCGCGATCTGTGCCAGGCGACCGAGCAGCAGGGCACGGTGTCGCTCACCGCGGCCATTCGCGGCGATCTCCACCGCAAGGACGCGCAGGGCAGCCTGGCCGCGCTCGTCGAGCCGGAGCTGATCCGCCGCGGCGAACAGCCACCGTTGTCGTTGCTCGGCGTCGGCGGCGATGTCGTCAGCCGGGATGGCTCCGGCGTTGAAGGATGATTCGGACAATGGCGTTCTCCCCGGTGGTTACCCGGCGCGTCGAAATGCCGTCCTGCGACCGAGCCTAGCGATGGCGGCAGAGGCGGGCGACCAGATCGACGAACCGGCGCGGTTGCGCCGAATGGCCCACGACGTCCCGGATTTGGCGTGCCGTAATGGCGCGATCACGTGATGCGACGGCGCCGGCCCGGCTCCGATCATCGAAAGCATGGCTCACTCCACGTCGCCCCTCGATGGTTGGCTGCCGAGCAGCGCAACGGGTCGGCCCGACTGCTGTTCGACAGCCAACGATCGGGGCGAGCAGCCGGGGCGGACCGGGCTTCCGGGCGTGCACCGGCTCCGGGTCGTACTGCTGGCTCTCGTCGTGTTCGCCAGCACCGGGGCGGGTGGTCACGCTCCACCGTGGACCCGCCTGGTGGTGGTGGCGACCGCGGTGGCGGTTCCCGCCGCGATCGCAGTCCAGTACGGGTGGTCCTCGGTGCGCACCCTGCTGGGGCTGCCGTCCCGGCCACGCCTGCGAGGTGGATCCGTGTCCGCGCCCAATCCGGCCCAACCGGAGTGAGGAGACAGCGATCATGGCGAACAGCGATCCCCAGCCGCGACGCGGCGACCAGGGCGGCCCGCCCATCCCCGGCCGCAACATCGCACTTGAGCGGCAGAACCCCGACCTGGTGGTGCCGCCGACGACCGACAGTCGACTGGTGCCCAACCTGAAGTTCTCGTTCTCCCAGGCGCACACCCGGGTGGAGAAGGGTGGCTGGACCCGCGAGGTCACCGCCCGGGATCTGCCGATCGCCACCCAGATGGCCGGCGTCCAGTTCGGCCTGGAGCCGGGCGGATACCGCGAGATCCACTGGCACCAGCAGTCGGAGTGGGCGTACATGCTCAGCGGCAGTTGCCGGATCAGCGCGGTCGACCACGAGGGACGCAACTTCATCGAGGACGTGAAGGAGGGCGACCTGTGGTTCTTTCCGCAGGGTGTGCCGCACAACATCCAGGCGCTGGACGAGGGCGCGCAGTTCCTGCTCGTCTTCAACGACGGGGCGTTCTCGGAGAACAACACCTTCCTGCTCAGCGACTTCTTCGCCCACACGCCCCGGCACGTCCTAGCCAAGAACTTCGGCTGGACGATGGAACAGATGGAGAACCTGCCCGAGCGGGAGAAGTACATCTTCCAGGGCGACGTGCCGCCGCCCCTGCAACAGGACCGGGTGATCAGCCCCACCGGTGACATCCCGCGCAGCTTCAAACACCGGATGACCGCCCAGACCCCGCAACGCTTCCGCGGCGGGACGGTACGGGTCACCGACTCGACCAACTTCGCCGCGTCCGTGACCACCGCCGCCGCCCTCGTCGAGGTCGAGCCCGGGGGAATGCGCGAGCTGCACTGGCACCCCACCACCGACGAGTGGCAGTACTACATCTCCGGCACCGGTCGGATGGGCGTCTTCGCGGCCCAGGCCGCCGCCCGGACGTTCGACTTCCAGGCCGGCGACGTGGGCTACGTGCCGTTCGCGTACGGGCACTACATAGAGAACACCGGCGACGAACCGCTGGTGTTCCTGGAGATGTTCCGGCATCCGCGCTTCGAGGACATCTCGGTGATGCAGTGGATGGCAAACACGCCCCACGAGATCATCGCGGACACGATCAACGTGCAGAAGTCGATGGTCGACGCCTTGCCGACCACAAAGCAGACGGTGGTCTGACCACTGTGACCGGCCCTCGCGGATCAGCTTCCGACGGGTGCCGGAGAGGCGAGAGCGGGTCGGGTCAGCGACGGGCGGCCCGCCGCCACAGCAGCCCAGCCGCCACCACGACGAGAGCGGCCAGCGCGGCACCCGCGACGAGTGCGCCGGCACCCGGGCCGCCGTCGGTCGGCACCGCGGCGACGGCGGACGGGGCAGCGGCCGACGTACCGGGGTCGGCGACCGGCGCGGCGCTGGACGCCGGGTCGGCCACCGTGAACGGGTACGACCCCTGGACCGGGTGTCCGTCGGCGGAGACGACGCGGTAGGCGACCGTGTACGTCCCGTTCGGCAGTGGGTCGGTCACCTGGACCGTGCTTTTCGCTCCGGTGACCACCGGGTCGCCGGTGGCGAGCTTCCGCCTGGCGGCGTCCGTGAGCACGATGGTGGTGAAGGTGGGGTCGAGCCGCTGCATGAATTCGAGGGTGACCTCGGTCGGTGGGCTCGGCACTGTCGCTTCCCGGGCCGGCGTCGCCGACTTGAGCGAGTTGTGCGCCCAGGCCGGCGCAGCCGGGACGAGCAGTGCCACGACGACGGCGAGCACCGCCGCGCCGAGCCGGACGGCGGTGCGACGGGACGGCGGCACGGTCATGACGAGTGTCCGGTTGGCGGGGGTCATCCGAGCACCTGCTCGCCGATCCAACCGTCCGGTGGACATCCGGGTGGGATGGCGAAGACGGCGGACCCGATCGGCGTGGTCCATTCGTTGAGCAGGTCCCGGTCGGCCAGCCGGCGTTGAATGGGCAGGAACTGCCTGGCGATGTCGGCCTGGTACGAGGTGAAGACCAACCCGCTGTCGGCGTGGCCCTCGGCTGTCGGCACCCCGTCGTAGTTGTAGGGCCGGCGCAGGATCTTCAGCCGGTCGTCGGTGACATGCGCCCGGGTGAGGTGCGAGAAGTCGGGGATGACGGTGAGCCCGTCGGGGCCGGTGACGGCGAAGTCCGGCTCGTCGTGCTCGGCGGTGCCGGTGAGGGGAGCGCCGGTGTGGAGCCGCCGCCCGACGGCGAGCTCGCGATCGGCGCGGCCGAGCAGGTCCCAGGTCTCCATGTTCATGCTGATGCGGCGCACCACCAGTGTGGTGCTGTCGCGCAGCCACGCCGGGCCGTCCGGCACCCAGAGGGCGGTGTCCAGCGGTGTGCCGGGCCGGGGGTTGGCGGTGCCGTCGAGCTGGCCGAACAGGTTGCGTTGGGTGTGGCCGCCCGGCTCGACGCCGGGGCTGCGCCGGAAACCCTGCTGGACCCAGCGGACTGTGGCGAAGGGCCGACTGTCCTTGATCAGGACTCGTTGGGCGTGGGCGACGGTGATCGCGTCGTCCGCGCAGATCTGCAACAGCAGATCACCGCCGGACCAGGCCGGCTGGAGCCGGTCGACGCGGAACGACGGCAGGTCGACCACCGAGGCCCGCCGCCGGTCGTCGACGCCGGCGGCCCGGTACAGGCCGGGCCCGAAGCCGAAGGTCACCGTCAGTCGCGCCGGTAGCAGCCCGAGTTCGGACTCGGTGTCGGCCAGGGCGGGTTGGCCCCGGGTGAGCCGGGCCGCGTCGTCGGTGAGCAGCCGCAGCATCCGGCCCAACGCGCCCCGGTCGGTTCCGGCCCGCAGGGTCAACGCGACGAATGCCGCGTGCGCCTGCGGCTCGGTGGCCACCCCGGCCTGCCGGGCGCCGTGGAACGGCTCGACCAGGCTGCCGACGGTCGACGCCAGGGCCGTGTCGGCAGCGGTCGCCGGAGGTGCTCCGGTCTGCCCGGCGCGGGTCGCGGCGATCGCGGCCCCGCCGGCCACGGCACCACCGACGGCGAGAGCCCCGCCGGTGAGCAGGCCGCGCCTGCTCACCGGCCGGACGGGTGCCGTCCCGGTCACGATGCCGGGCTCATGCTCATCCCCGGCGTAGCGCTCATGCCGGGCATGGGCTCGCCGTGCCCGGGGGCGTAGCTCTCCTGCGCGCCGGTGAACGGCTTGGCCACCGCGCGAAACTGCTGGGTCCTGCCGTCGGCGAAGGTCAGGGTGAAGGTCAACTCGTCGCCGGCCTGGACGGGCCTGGTGAGGTTCATCAGCATGAGGTGATCGCCACCGGGCTCCAACGCGTGCGTGCCCTTTGACTTGATCACGATGCCGCCCTGCTTCTGCTGCATGACCATCCTGCCGTCCTTCATGGCCATCTCGTGCAGCTCCATCGGCGACACCGAGGTCGTGGCACTGGTCAGCGTGACATCGCTGTCGCCGTCGTTGACCAGGGTCCCGAAGGCCGCCGTCATCCCCTTGTCGGCCGCCTTGACCCACGGGTCACGAATGCCGATCACACCGGCGTCCGGGTTGGCCGAGGCCGACACGGATGGGCTCGGTTGCGCTGCCGACGGAGAGTCGGACGAGCCACAACCGGCGGCGCCCACCGCCAGGATGGCGGCGGTGAGGACGGTGGCCGAGCGGCGTGAACCGAGCGGGCTGGTGGTGCGCATGTGTTCTTCCTCCGATGATTGCTGCTGGCTGGATGGTCGGCCGCAGCAGGGAGAAAGTTCCGGTCTCAGGGCACGTTGATCGTGAACTCGGCGGTGTGCACCTTGCCGGCGACCTGGAAGTCGAAGAACGCCCGGTACCTGCCCGAACTCGGGGCGGTCAGCCAGAACTTGACCGAGCCGTCGACCAGCTCCGGCTCGGGGTGGACGTGCACGTACCCGAGGTCGCCCTCGCGGACGACGACCAGGTGCCCGTACGCGCCCAGGTACGGCTCCAACTGCACCGGCGTGGTCGGGTCGGCGCTGACCTGGAAGTGCATCGGTGCCGTCACCCCCACCGTCGGGGTGCCGTTCATCGACACCGCGTACGGCCCGGCCGTCGTCTCGGCCTGCGCCGGCGGCAGCGCGGTCGGAGTGTGCGCGCCGGGCACGGTGTGGTCGACACCCAGCACGAGAGGGACCTGCGTGCCGTTGGTCGCGGTGACGGAGAAGTCCGCGTATACGCGGTAGCCGCCAGGCCGGGCCAGCGTCACAGGGACGCTCCAGGTGCCGTCCGGCGCCATCGTCGGGTGCAGGTGCTGGTAGCCGGACAGGTCGCGGCCCACCACGATCAGGTGCAACGGCTTGTCGTGGACGACAGCGAAACGCGTCGCCGGCTGCCGGTCGGTCCCTACGATGCGGAACCGGTAGTCCGCGCGTACACCGGGGGGTTGGGACCGCTCCAGCGGTTGCAGGGTGTACCCACCGGCGCTGACCGTCGTCCCGGTCGCCAGCGTCTCGCCCGTCGCGCCGTCACCGCGATGCGTGTGCGGCCCGGTGCCCGCAGGGTGTTGGTGCCCGTCGGTCGCGGACTCCGCCTGCCCTGCGGCGGGCGGACGGGCGTTGCCGCCCGCCGGGCTCTCGTCGCCGGTCCCGATGCGAGCCAGCCCGAACCCGGCCAGCAGGGCGATCACGAGCCCACCGACGAGCAGCGCCAGGTGGGTGTTGCTCAGCCGGGACCCAGGTGTCACGGCGGCGAGGTCCGTGTCGGGCCGTGTGCCGGGGTCGACCGTCGCCGCGCCGACCGTCGCCGCGCCGACCGTGCCACCGTTGGCCCTGCCACCGCCGACCTTGCCACCGCCGACCTTGCCGGCGCTGGGCTTGGCACCGACGGTCTTGCCGGCGCCGGTCCTGTTCGTGGAACGGGCGCCGCCGCCGCGTCGACCGGAGGTCGCCGACGAGGTACGGCCCCGGCCGGTGGGTTTGCCGGTGGAAGCCGATCGGCGACGCCAGACGACGAATCCGGCCACCGCCCCGGCCGCCGCGACCGCGACCGCCCAGCCGACCCAGGCCAGTGCCCCCGAGTCGCTCTCCTCGGTCGACCCGGTCGGCGGGGCCGCCGCAGCCGCGGACGGCGGGACCGCCGACTCGGCTGCGGTGGTCGGAACCGCTGAGCCCTGCCCGGATGATCCGTGCTGCTCGGTGGCGGCCACCAGCGCCGGGTCCGGCTGGGTCGACGGCGGGCTCCACCCCTGCGGCGCTGCCGTCACCCGACCGTTGTAGCGGAAGGTCAACGTGCCCCGGACGGTGTCGCCGTCCGAGGCGACCGACAGGTAGCTCACCGAGTACTGGCCCTTGGCCGGCAGGTGGGAGACGGGAACCACCGCGGGGAACCCCGTCGTGTACTCCCGTGGCTCGAACTGCCCGTTGACCAGGAAGTACTCCCGCACCGGCTTGTCCAGCGGCTTCGGCTCCCCGTACGACCAGCCGTTGTCGACCCGGACGCCGCCCGGGGCGGTGATCGTGAAGAACGCGTTGGCGGCGGCCTTCTCGGTGAAGTAGAGCCGCACCGACGTCAACGGCTCGTTCACCGTGGCGCCGCTCGCCGGAGTGGACATGGCGAGAGTCCCGTGAGCTGCGGCGGGTTGGGCGGACGCGAGGAGTGCGACCGCCGAGGCGAGGAGGAGTGCGAGGAGGCCCGAGACCACCCGCCCGCAAGTCTGAGGGAGACGACGCATTTGAATATCCTCACCGTCGCGAGACTTTTTTCAAGAGGTGGCGATCTTTTTCCTCAGATGGCAAAACCAGGTCGAGCGGCTAGGGTTCCGGGATGTTCCGCGCCGTCGTGTTGATCGCTGCTGTGGTGCTCGCCGCGGATCAGCTCACCAAGTACTGGGCCGAGTCCGCGCTGTCCGACGGGCAGACCATCACCGTCGTCGGTGAGCTGCTGCAACTGCGACTCGTCTACAACCCGGGTGCCGCGTTCTCGATCGGCGCCGCGTACACCTGGATCTTCGCGGTGTTCGCGGCCGCGGCGGTGGTCGCGGTGACGGTCGTGGCGCGGCGGGTCACGTCGCGCGCCTGGGCGGTGGCGTTGGGGCTGGTGCTCGGCGGCGCGACGACCCACCTGCTGGACCGTCTCTTCCGCGAGCCGGGGTTCGCCCGGGGGCACGTGGTGGACTTCATCGACTACGCGGGGTTCTTCGTCGGCAACGTCGCCGACATCGCGCTGGTGGTCGGCGTGGGTGTCGTCATGGTGCTGAACCTGCGGGGCATCCCGCTGCGGGAGGAGACCCCGTCAGGCGACGAGCAGGTGGCGTCACGCTCCTGAGGTGCCGCCGACCAGCACGATGTCCAGCCGGCGCGGCCCGTGCACACCCTCGACCCGGTTGAGCTCGATGTCGCTGGTCGCGGACGGACCCGAGATCCAGGTCTGTGCCGCGCGCGGGTCCAGCCGGGTCAGCGCCTCCGGCAGCAGGCCGACGACCTGGTCGGCGCGGACGACGCAGATGTGTCGGTCGGGCACCAGGGTGAGTGCTCGTCGCCCCTGTGCCGGGCCGGCGTCGAGGATGATGGTGCCCGTCTCGGCGACCGCCACGGCGCAGCCGGTCAGGACCGCGTCCATCGCGTCGAGATCGGCCGGTGTCAGCGGGGGAGCGTCGCGGTGCACCTGCCCGGCGTAGCCGGTCAGCCAGCCGGCGGGGACGTCGACGGGCACGGCGAGCCGGTCCACCCCGGCCAGCAGCCCGGGCAGAGAGCCGATGCCGTGGTGCACGACCGCCCGGTAGTCCTCCAGCCGGTCGACCAGGATCGCGACCGGGTCGGGGCGGTCACCGACCCGGCGGTACCGGCGGGGCACGTCCACGGGCGGCGGGTCGTCGGCCAGGGCCGTGCGGAGCCGCGCCAGGATCTCGTCACGTGCGGTCACTGCTTTCCCCACCATTCTCGGAAGGTCTGCGCCGCGGGCAGCGGCAGGTCACGCGACCGGGTCCACGCGGAGACGGGCCAGGGAAGCCGGCGCAGCGTCCGAGCGCCAGTGCGCCGTTCGCGGTACGCCCCGAGGGGGCCCGCGCCGGTCCGGGCAAGGCGCAGGGCAGCGGCCCAGCGCCGAGGGCTGCGCATCACCCACGACAGGACGCCCATGGTGGCGCGTTCGGCCAGCGGATGCGGTGCCTGCTGGCGGAGGTGGACCAGGATCTCCGGAATGTTGATTTTCACGGGACACACGTCGTAGCAGGCGCCGCAGAGGGTCGACGCGTACGGCAGGGACGCGTTGTCGGCCACGCCGGTCAACTGAGGTGACAGGATCGCCCCGATCGGGCCCGGATACACCGAGCCGTACGCGTGCCCGCCGGCCCGCTCGTAGACGGGACAGACGTTCAGGCAGGCGGAGCAGCGGATGCACGACAGCGCCGGCCGCCCGACCGGGTCGGCCAGCACCGCAGAGCGTCCATTGTCGACCAGCACCACGTGCACGTCCTGTGGCCCGTCACCGGGGGTGACGCCCGTCCACATCGAGGTGTACGGGTTCATCCGCTCACCGGTCGACGACCGCGGCAGCAGTTGCAGGAAGACCTCCAGGTCGGTGAAGGTCGGCAGCAGCTTCTCGACGCCCACGACGCTGATCAGCGTCTCCGGGAGGGTGAGGCACATCCGCCCGTTGCCCTCGGACTCCACGACCACCAACGTGCCGGTGTCGGCGATGGCGAAGTTGGCGCCGGACACGGCCACCCGGGCCGAAAGGAAACGTCGGCGCAGATGCGCGCGGGCCGCCTCGGCCAACGCGGACGGCTCGTCACTGAGGTCGGCCGGCACGTCGGGCATTCGACGCTGGAAGATCTCCCGGATCTGCGCCCGGTTGTAGTGGATCGCCGGCACCAGGATGTGCGAGGGCGTGTCGTCGCCGAGCTGCACGATCAGCTCCGCCAGGTCGGTCTCGTACGCGGCGATCCCGGCCGCCTCCAGCGCCTCGTTGAGCTCGATCTCCTGGGTCGCCATCGACTTGACCTTCACGACCTCGTCGGCACCGGTGGCCCGGGTCAGCTCGACCACGATCCGGCAGGCCTCGGCCGCGTCCCGGGCCCAGTGCACTGTGGCGCCGGCAGCGGTGGCGGACGCCTCGAACTGCTCCAGCAGCTCCGGCAACCGGCGTTGGACGTCCGCCTTGATCGCGGAGCCGGCGTCGCGGAGAGCTTCCCAGTCGGGTACCTCGTCGACGACCCGGGCGCGTTTGTCCCGGATGGTGCGGGTGGCCCGGTGCAGGTTGGCGCGCAGTTGGGTGTCGGCGACGGCCGGTCTGGCCGCGGTCGGGAAGGGCAGTGGCGTGCGGATGCGTCCGCTGCCGGTGGCCGGTGCGACCGGACGATTCATGAGGCGGCTCCCGTCGCGGCGAGGATCTCGGCGTAGTGCACGGCCCGCACGCCCGACCGGCGGCGGTCCAGGCCGCCCCCGATGTGCGCCAGGCAGGAGTTGTCGGCGGCGGCGAGCACCTGCGCTCCGGTCTCACCGACCCGGGCGCACTTGTCGGTGAGCATCGCTGTGGAGACGTCCGGGTTCTTCAGGGCGAACGTGCCGCCGAAACCGCAGCACTCCTCGGCGTCGGCCAGCTCGACCAGCCGGATGCCGCGAACCTGACGCAACAGTTGCAGCGGCCGGTCACCCAACCGCAGCATCCGCAGGCCGTGGCAGGTGGGGTGGTAGGTGACCGTCTCGGGGAACTCGGCGCCGACGTCGGTGACGCCGAGGACGTCGACGAGCAGCTCGGACAGCTCGTAGGTGCGGGCGGCCACCGACGCGGCGGGCGGGTGCAGGTGCGGGTACTGGTCGCGGATCATCGCGGTGCACGACCCGGACGGCACGACGACGGCGTCGTAGCCGTCGAAGACGTCGACGTAGTTGCGCACCATCGGCATCGCCTCGGCCCGGTAGCCCGTGTTGGCGTGCATCTGCCCGCAACAGGTCTGGCGGGTGGGGAAGTCGACGGTGTGGCCGAGCCGCCGCAGGATGCGGGTGACGGCGATGCCGGTGGCCGGGTAGGCGACGTCGTTGACGCAGGTGATGAAGAGGGCGATGCGCATGGCGACTCCTCGCGTGTGTCGGGGGCGGGGTCACACCGGGTCGCGCGGTGTTCCGGGGTCGGGGAGCTGGTCGAAGGCGGGCAGGTGGCGCTCGCGGGCGGCGGTCAGGTGGGCCCGCATCGCCTCGGCGGCAGCCTCGGAGTCACCCGCGGCGATGGCGGCGGCGATGCGTTGGTGTTCGGTGTTGGTGTCCGGAGCGCCGGTGACCGGAAAGTACAGCCGGTGCAGGTGCAGGTGCGAGTGCAGCCGCGTGACGCTGTCGCGCAGCAGGGGGCTGCCGGCGACCTCGGCGATCAGGTCGTGGAATCTCGCGTCCAGCGCGGTGAAGGCGGCGTGTCGGCGGTAACCGTCGCCGGCCTCCACATCGATGCTCGCCGCGGCCTCGGCGGTGATCCGCTGCCGTTCCTCGGTGGAGGCGTGTGTGGCGGCCCGGCCGGCGGTGGCGCCCTCCAGCAGCAGGCGGACGTCGAACAGGTCGTCGAACTCGGCGCGGCTCAGCAGGGGCGTGGTGGTGTAGCCGGACAGGGGTCGCTTGCGGACCAGTCCGTCGGCTTCCAACCGGGCGAGGGCCTCGCGGACCGGTGTGGGGGAGACGTCCAGCTCACGAGCGAGGGCGTCTATGTTGACCCGCTCCCCGGGGGGAAGGATGTGGTCCATCACCAGGGTCTTTATCGACTCGTAGACGTCCTCGCTGAGGGTGAGCCGACGGGCGGGACGGAGTCGACCCTCGCGTGCTTCCTGCTGGGCCATCTCGTCTCCTAAGCAACCCCTTGACTGTGCTGGCGTGAGCGAGTACACACTAGCAAAGCAACATCCTATAGGAAATAGGTTCCCCCGCCGCCGTCTCACCACCACCGCCCCGAGGAGACGAACATGTCGCGCAGAATGCTGTCCCGGATCGGCTCGGGCCTCACCGTCCTGGCCCTCGCCACGACCACAGTGGCCTGCACCAAGAAGAGCGACACCACCGACACCGAAGCCGGCGGCCGGGAACCAGCCCAGGTCAAGGTCGCGCTGGTGCCCGGCGGTTCGCACCCGTACTTCCAGCCCTGGAAGGACGCCGGAGCCGCCGCGAAATCGGAGCTCTCGCTCGGCGACGTCACCTTCAACGAGACGGCCGGCTGGGACCAGACCAAACAGAACGACGTGCTCAAGTCCCTGGCCGCACAGGGCTACAACGCCTTCGGCGTCTTCGGCGTCTCGCCGGACAACATCAACTCCACCTTCGAGGACCTCAAGCGGCAGGGCTTCGCCGTCGGCTCCCTGGCGTCGTGCCCCGCCGGGGCCAACAAGGCCGACTTCTGCCTCTCCACCGACGTCGAGGTCGCCGCGTACAAGGGCGCCAAGGCCGCCATCGACGCCATGGGTGGCCAGGGCAACCTGGTGCACCTGACCGGCAACAAGGTCGACTCCAACACTCAGCGCCGGATCAAGGGCGTGGAGAAGGCGGTCGCCGAGACCGGCGGCAAGGTGGTGCTCGTCCAGAGCGTCACCGACATCGACAAGGACCTCCAGAGCGCCCAGAAGGCGGTGGCCGACCTCCTCGCCGCCAAGGGCCGCCAGATCCAGGCGATCGTGAACACCGCCTACAACCCGGCGGTCGCCTCCGCCGAGGGCGTACGCCAGTCGAAGCTGCCCATCAAGGTGATCGCCATCGACGACGACCCGGCGGTCCTCGACGGACTGCGGGGCGGATCGGTGGCAGCCACCGTCCTGCAGAACCCGGTCGGCCAGGCCCGGGTCGGCTCGTACGCGCTGATGAAGCTCAGCGGCGGCTGCACGATCTCCGAGCCCGGCGTGACGATCGACTCCGGTTCGTTCGTGGTGACCAGGGACAAGCTGGACGGCTACGAGGCAGACCGCACCGCGACCACCGAGGCACTGCGGAAGAAGTTCGACGGCGACCTGCTCAAGTGCAACTGATGTCGAAGATCACGAAGGCCGAGGCGTACCTCGTCGACATCCCCGTCGAGACCGTCCGCACCGACGCGGTGCAGTCGTTCCTCAAGCAGGAGACGGTCTTCGTCGAGGTACGCACGGCCGACGGCGGGCACGGCACGGGCTACTCGTACACGATCGGGACCGGCGGCACCGCGGTGCTCGCGCTGCTGCGCGACTACCTGCTGCCACACCTGGTCGGCCGCGACGCCGCGCGGGTGGAGGCGATCTGGCGTGACCTGCACGCCGCCACCCGCGCCACCACCGTCGGCGCCGTCACCTCGCTGGCGCTCGCCGCGGTCGACACCGCGCTGTGGGACCTGCGCGCCCGAGCCGCCGGCCTGCCCCTGTGGGTGCTCGCCGGCGGCGCCAAGGACCGCATCCCGTTGTACGACACGGAGGGCGGCTGGCTGCACCTCACCGAGGACGAGTTGGTCGCCGGCGCGAAGGTCTCCCAGGCGGCCGGCTGGCCCGGCGTCAAGCTCAAGGTGGGCAAGCCGAACCCGGCCGAGGACGCGGCGCGGATCGGCGCGGTCCGGGCGGCCCTGGGCGACCACTTCGACGTGATGGTCGACGCCAACCAGTCCCTGACCGCAGCGGAGGCGATCCGCCGGGCCCGGCTGCTCGAACCGCACCAGGTCGCCTGGTTCGAGGAGCCGTTGCCGGCCGACGACGTCGCCGGGCACGAGCTGCTCGCCCGCGCGACCAGCATCCCCGTCGCGGTGGGGGAGTCGCTGTATTCCATCGGCCAGTTCGCCGAGTACCTGCGTCGCCAGGCCGCCGGCATCGTCCAGGTCGACGTCGCGCGGATCGGTGGCATCACACCGTGGCTGAAGGTCGCGCACCTGGCCGAGGCATGCAACGTGGTGGTCTGCCCGCACTTCCTCATGGAGCTGCACGTGAGCCTCTGCGCGGCCGTGCCCAACAGCCGCTACGTCGAGCACATCCCGCAACTGCGCGCGATCACCCGGACCGAGGTCGCGATCGTCGACGGCCACGCGCTCGCCCCGGGCGAGGCCGGCCTCGGCATCGACTGGGACCGCGACGCGATCGAGGACAGGAGGGTGGCGTGAAGACCGAAACCGCGCCGGAGGCGCCGGCGGCGCCTCCGGCCGCCGAGGCCCGGCCTCCCACCCGGGTCCTGCCGGTCTGGGCGAACCCCCGACTCGGCCTGCTCATCGTCATCGCCGCGCTGGTCGTGCTCTTCTCGTCGCTGACCCCCGCATTCCTCGACCCCCGGCTCACCCTCGCGCCGCTACAGGCCGACATCAGCGTGTACGTCGTGGTCGGTCTCGCCCAGCTCGCCGTGCTCTCACTCGGGCACATGAACATGGCGGTCGGCCGGATGGCCGCGCTGTCCACCTTCGCGATGGGCCTGGTCTACGACCGGCTCGGCGTGCCCCTGCTGGTCGGGCTGCTGGTGGGCCTCGCCGTCGGGGCGGGCATCGGCGCGCTCGCCGGCCTGCTCATCGCCAAGACCGGCGTCAACTCCTTCGTGGTGACCCTCGCGCTCGACTTCGGGCTGCTGGGCCTGGTCACCATTCTCTACACGTGGGCCACCGGCGGGGTGTCGTTCGCGGTGCAGCCCAGCGGGCTGTCCGCCCTGCGCTTCGACACCTTCGCCGACTACTGCATGGGGGATGTCTGCGGACCCCGGATCCCGCTGGTCGTGCCGATCGCGGTCGCGGCGGCGCTCGCCGTCGGACTGCTGTTCCGGCATGCCCGGCTGGGTCGGGAGATCCTGATGACGGGCTCCAACACGGTCGCCGCCGAGCTGTCCGGCATCCCCACACACCGTCGGATCGTCGCCGCACACGCCGTGAGCGGGCTGCTCGCCGCACTGGCCGGGTTCCTGCTGGCCGCCAACAACGGGGCCTTCTCCGCCAACATCGGGGAGTCGTTCCTGCTGCCGTCGTTCCTGGCCCCGGTGCTCGGCGGCACACTGCTCGCCGGTGGCGCGGTCAGCGTGCTCGGCACGGCACTCGGCGCCACCCTCACCCAAGTCATCTACAAGGGCCTCAACCTGCTCCAGTTCTCCCTGGAGGAGCTGAAGCTCTACATCGGACTGGTCCTGCTCGCGGCGCTGTCGCTGGACCGGCTTCGAGCCGTGATCGCCGAGCGAAGGGCGGTGTCGACATCATGAGGAGCCTGGTCCGGACCAACGAGTTCACCCTCGCGGTGATCGCCGCCCTCGGGTTCGCGGCGCTCGCGGTCGCCACCGACTTCAACCTGCTCACCGCCGGCACGTTGGACGCGTTCCTGCGCTTCCTCGCCCTGCCGATCGTCATCGGCCTTGCCCAGATGGTGGTGCTCGCCGTCGGTCAGATGAACCTCTCGGTGGGCGTGCTCACCGGGTTCTGCGCGGTGGCCTCGGGCTGGCTGATGATCGACGCTGGTCTGCCGGCCCCGGTCGCGGTGCTCGCCGCGCTGGCCCTCGGCGCCATCGTCGGCCTGGTCAACGGCCTGTTGGTGATCTTCACCCGGATCAACGGGTTCATCGTCACCCTCGCCACCATGACGATCCTCGAGGGGCTGCGGTACGGGGTGAACGGCACCGGCACCTACCAGGGCTACTCGCCCGGGCTGCGGGAGTTCGGGCAGGCGTCCCTGGCGGGGGTGCCCGTGGTGTTCCTGCTGGCGGTCGCCATCGCGGTCGCGGTCGCGCTCTTCTTCCGTCGTACCATGCCGGGGCGGCACCTGCTCGCCTCCGGCGGCAACCCGTTCGCGGCCCGGTTGTCGGGCATCTCCAACGACCGGGCGCTGGTGCTGGCCCACACCCTGTCCGGGCTGCTGGCCGGGTTCGCCGCCGTGATCGTTGTGGCCGCCTTCGGCTCGGTGAACGCCTCGATCGGCGACGACCTGCTGCTGCCCAGCTTCGCCGCGCCGATCATCGGCGGAGTGGCCCTGGCCGGCGGCATGATCAGCGTGACCGGCACGGTCCTCGCGGCCTTCCTGGTAAGGCTGGTCGACGTGAGCCAGTCGCAGTTCGACATCAACCGGCGGTGGGTGGACCTCATCATCGGCGCGGTCGTCCTCGGCGCGGTGCTGCTCGGTCAGTTCCGCGACAAGCTCTCCGGAGGTCAGCGATGAGCATCGTGCTGTCCGCGGAGAACCTGGTCAAGACGTTCCCCGGGGTGCGTGCCCTGGACGAGGCGACGCTTACCCTGACCGCCGGCAGCGTGCACGCGTTGCTCGGCGAGAACGGCGCCGGCAAGAGCACCCTGATCAAGATCCTCACCGGGGTGTACCGGCCGGACGGTGGGCTCCTGCGGCTGCCCGGGCCGGACGGCGAGCTGCGTACGGTGCAGCTCGGCAACCCGCAGGACGCCCAGCGGGCCGGCATCGGTGTGGTGCACCAGGAGCGGAACCTCATCCCGGCGTTCACCGTCGCGGAGAACATCTGCCTGCAACACCTGCCCCGGCGCGCTGGCCTGCTCGACCGGGCGGCGCTGCGCGTCGAGGCACGTCGGTGCCTCGACCTGCTCGACCTCGACCTGGACCCCGACCTGCCGGTGTCGCGGCTCTCGGTGGCCCAGATGCAGTTGGTGGAGATCGCCAAGGCGTTGTCGGCCGACTCGACGGTGCTGCTGCTCGACGAACCGACCGCCTCGCTGACCAACGACGAGGCCGACCGGCTCTACGGGATCGTGCGCCGACTGTCCGAGCGGGGTCACGCAACCGTGCTGGTCAGCCACAAGCTGGAGGAGGTCTTCGCGGTCGCCGACACGGTGACAGTGCTGCGCGACGGGCGCAGCGTCGCCGAGGCCGAACCCCTCGCCGACCACACCCGCGAGCAGATCGTCGACCTGATGGTCGGCCGGGCGTACCAGCAGGTGCACCTCGCCGAGCGCACAGTCGACGCGGACACCGAACCGGCCCTGGCTCTGGATCACGTCGCGACCACCGCCGGCCACCACGACGTCAGTCTCGTCGTACGCCCCGGCGAGATCGTCGGCCTGTACGGGCTGGTCGGTGCCGGCCGCAGCGAGCTGGCCAAGGCGCTCCTCGGCCTGGACCGGATCACCGCCGGTGAGGTGCGGGTGCACGGGCGCCCGGCCCGGATCCGGGACGTGGGCGACGCCCTGCACCGGCACCGGATCGGTTATGTCACCGAGAACCGTAAGGAGGAGGGCCTCTTCCTCGACCAGACCGTCGCCCGCAACACGGCGGTGACGGTGTGGCGCAAGCTGGCCCGGCTCGGCCTGGTCCGGGACCGGGCGGAGCGGTCCCTGGTCGACGAGTACGCGGACCGGCTGGGCATCCGCCTCGCCTCGCCCGACCAGCACGCCGGTCAGCTCTCCGGCGGCAACCAGCAGAAGGTCAGCCTCGCCAAGTGGTTGGCCGCCGACTGCGACGTGCTCATCATCGACGAACCCACGGTCGGCATCGACGTCCGCACCAAGGCGGCCTTCCACGAGTTGATCGCCGGTCTGGCCGCGCGGGGGATGGCGATCCTGCTGATCTCGTCGGACCTGCCGGAGATGGTGACCCTCGCCGACCGGATCGCGGTGATGCGGGAGTTCGCCATCGTCGGGGAGCTGGACAACGACCACGACTATGACCGGATGAGCCAGTCGGTGATCCGCTTCATCCACGACGGGCAGGGGGTGGTGGCGTGAGGGCCACGGACCAGGTGACAGTGGGGCGTACGGACGTGGCGGTGACCCGGCTCGGTCTGGGGCTCGCCCCGATCGGCGGCCTCTTCACCGCCGTCGGCGACGAGATCGCCCACGCCACCGTCGAGGCGGCCTGGGACCTCGGGTTGCGCTACTTCGACACCGCCCCGCTCTACGGCTGCGGCCTCTCCGAACGGCGGGCCGGGGCGGTCCTCGCCGGCAAGCCGCGCGGCGAGTTCACCCTCTCCACCAAGGTGGGTCGGCTGCTCGTCCCCGGCGGTGGCGATGGGCAGGGGTTCTGGGCCGAGTCGACCGACCTGGCGCCGAGGTTCGACTTCTCCGCCGCCGGGGTGCGCCGCTCGCACGAGGAGAGCCTGGCCCGGTTGGGGCTGGACCGGGTCGACATCGCGCACATCCACGACCCGGACGACCACCTCGCCGAGGCGGCGGCGGAGGCGTACCCGGAGCTGGCGCGGCTGCGCGAGGCCGGTGAGATCGGCGCGGTCGGCGCCGGGATGAACCAGGCGCCGGCGCTGGTCGAGCTGGCCCACGCTGGCGACTTCGACTGCTTCATGCTCGCCGGCCGGTACACGCTGCTCGACCAGTCCGGCCTCGACGAGCTGCTGCCGCTGTGCCAGCAGAAGGGGATCTCGGTCCTCGCCGCCGGGGTCTACAACTCGGGCCTGTTGGCCGACCCGAGGCCGGGTGCCCACTACGACTACCGGCCGGCCGACGCGGGGCTGCTGCGGCGGGCCATGGCGATCCGGTCGGTGTGCGAGCGGCACGGTGTGCCGCTGCGTGCCGCGGCGATCCAGTTCCCGCTCGGCCACCCGGCGGTCGCGAGCGTGGTGATCGGCGCCCAGGACCCGGAGCAGATCGCCGACAACGTGGCGATGTTCGAGTGGGACGTCCCCGGCGCGCTGTGGGCGGACCTGAAGGCCGAGGGTCTGCTGCCGGAGGAGGTGCCCACGCCATGATCATCGACGCTCACCATCACCTGTGGACCGCCGACTATTCCTGGCTCGCCGCACCGGGCCTGGAGTCGATCCGGCGCGACTACACCATCGCCGACCTCGTACCCCGGCTCGACGCGGCCGGTGTGACGGCGACCGTGCTGGTCGAGGCCGGCCGCTGCGACGCCGCCGAGACCGCCGAGTTCCTCGCCCTCGCCGCCGCCACCCCCCGGATCGCCGGCGTGGTCGGCTGGGCGTCGCTCACCGACCCGGCCCTGCCCGCCACCCTCGCCGGCTACCGGGACCTGCCCGGCGCGACGAAGCTGGTCGGCATCCGCGACCAGGTGCAGGCGGTCGCCGACCCAGGGCACCTCGCCCGTCCCGACGTGCGTGCCGCCCTCGCGGCGATCGGTGCCGCTGGGCTGACCTTCGACCTGGTCGTGCACCTCGGGCAGTTGCCCGCCTGCGCCGAGGCGGCCCGGGCCACTCCCGGTGTCACCTTCGTCCTCGACCATCTGGGCAAACCGCGGATCGACGCGGATGGTCTCGCCGGGTGGCGCGCCGCGGCGCGCGACCTGGCCGCCTGCGACAACGTCGTCGCGAAGCTCTCCGGACTGCTCACCGAGGCCGGCCCCGGGTGGCGGGTGGCCGACATCCGGCCGTACGTCGACACCGCGCTGGAGCTGTTCGGCCCGCAACGGCTGATGGCCGGCTCCGACTGGCCCGTCTGCGACCTCGTCGCCTCGTACGCCGAGGCGTGGACGGCGCTCGACGCCTGCCTGGCTGAGTTGTCGACCGACGAGCGGACCGCCGTGCTGGCGGGCACCGCGACTCGTACCTATGCACTGGAGGTTGGTTCGTGAAATTCATGCGCGTCGGGCCCGTGGGGCGGGAGCGCCCCGTGCTGTACGTCGACGGACGGCACTTCGACCTCTCGTCGCTCACCGCCGACATCGACGGGGAGTTCCTCGCCGGCGACGGCGTCCAGCGGGCACGGGAGGCCAACGACCTGCCCGAGGTCGACATCACCGGGCAGCGGGTCGGCGCGCCGGTCGCCCGCCCCGGGGTGGTCCTCTGCGTGGGGCAGAACTACGCCGCGCACGCCGCCGAGTCGGGTGCCGAGCCCCCGACCGCTCCGATCATCTTCTACAAGGCGCCCAACACCGTCGTCGGCCCCCACGACGACGTCCTGATCCCGCGTGGCTCGACGAAGACCGACTGGGAGGTGGAACTGGCCGTCGTGATCGGCCGCCGGGCCCGCTACCTCGCCTCTCCGGCCGACGCCCTCGGGCACATCGCGGGGTACGCGCTGTCCAACGACGTCTCCGAGCGCGACTTCCAGCTCGCCGTCTCCGGAGGCCAGTGGTCGAAGGGCAAGTCCTGTGAGACGTTCCAGCCGCTCGGCCCGTGGCTGGTCACCGCCGACGAGATCGAGGACCCGCAGGCGCTGCGGCTGCGTTCCTGGGTCAACGGCGAGCCCCGACAGGACTCCAGCACCAAGGACATGATCTTCGACGTGGCACACCTGGTCTGGCACCTGTCGCAGTACACCGTCCTGGACCCGGGCGACGTCATCAACACCGGCACCCCGCAGGGGGTGGCGCTCTCCGGCCGGTTCCCGTACCTGGCCGCGGGCGACGTGATGGAGGTCGAGATCGACGGTCTCGGCCGGCAGCGCAGCACGCTCGGGAGGGCCTGATGGCGGTGATCACCTCCGTCGACACGTACGACGTGCGGTTCCCGACCTCGCGTGACCTGGACGGTTCCGACGCGATGAATCCGGACCCCGACTACTCGGCCGCGTACCTGGTGCTGAGCACCGACGACGGGCCGGACGGGCACGGGTTCACCTTCACCATCGGGAGGGGCAACGAGGTCTGTCGGGCGGCGATCGAGGCGCTGGTGCCGTACGTGGTCGGGCTCGACCCGGACACCGTCGACCTCGGCGCGTTCGCCCGTTCGCTCACCCAGGACTCGCAGTTGCGCTGGCTCGGCCCGGAGAAGGGGGTGATGCACCTGGCGACGGCGGCGGTGATCAACGCGATGTGGGACCTGGTCGCCAAGAGGGCGGGCAAACCGGTCTGGCGATACCTGGCCGACCTGAGCCCCGAGCAGATCGTCGGCCTGGTCGACTGGCGGTACCTCAGCGACGCGCTGACCCCCGACGAGGCGCTGGAGATCCTGCGGGCGGCGCAGTCGGGTCGGGCCCAGCGGATCGTCCGGCTCATCGAGCGGGGATATCCCGCGTACACGACGTCGCCCGGCTGGCTCGGCTACCCGGACGAGAAGGTGATCCGGCTGGCCAAGCAGGCGGTGGCCGACGGGTTCACCCAGATCAAGCTGAAGGTGGGCGCGGACGCCGCCGACGACGTGCGCCGCCTCCGCATCGCCCGCGAAACGGTCGGCCCGGACATCCGGATCGCCCTCGACGCCAACCAACGCTGGGACGTCGCCGAGGCGGTCACCCGGATGCGGGAGCTGGCGCCGTACGACCCGTGGTGGATCGAGGAGCCGACCAGCCCCGACGATGTGCTCGCCCACGCGGCGATCCGGTCCGCCCTGTCGGCCAGCGCACCCGGTGGCGGGCCGATCCGGGTCGCGACCGGCGAGCACGTGGCGAACCGGGTGGTGTTCAAGCAGCTGTTGCAGGCCGGCGCCGTCGACGTCGTGCAGATCGACGCGTGCCGGGTGGGTGGCGTCAACGAGAACGTCGCCATCCTGTTGCTGGCCGCGAAGTACGGGGTGCCGGTGTGCCCACACGCCGGGGGAGTCGGCCTCTGTGAGCTGGTCCAGCACCTGTCCATGTTCGACTTCGTGGCCGTGTCCGGCTCCACCCGCGACCGGGTCGTCGAGTACGTCGACCACCTGCACGAGCACTTCGTCGACCCGGTGGTGATCTCCGACGGGCACTACGTGGCGCCGACCGCCCCCGGGTTCTCCGCCGCGATGCGTCCGGAGAGCCTCGCCAGGTACGCGTACCCCGACGGGCCGGCATGGGTCTGACGAGCCTCGACCTGCTCGACCGCACGGCCTTCCTGATGGCGGTGCGTCAACCTGGAGGACTACTCGGAATGGGAGAGCAACATGCGGTGTGACGGTCTCGTGGCGGTGGTGACCGGCGGTGGCTCGGGGATCGGCAACGCCTGCGTACGGGCGTTCGTGGCCGCCGGCGCCCGGGTCGGCGTCCTGGACCTGGACCTGTCGGGCCTGCCCGACGATCCGCACGTCCACGGCGTCCGGGCCGACGTGGCCGACCGGTCCTCGCTCAGCGGGGCCGTCGCCTCGGTCGCCGAGGCATTCGGGGGCATCGACATCCTGGTTAACAACGCCGGCATCTCCGCCGTCGGCACCGTGGAGGAGGACGACGACGAGCGGTGGAGCAGGGTGCTCGACGTCAACGTCACCGGCGTGGCCCGCACCAGCGCTGTCGCCCTGCCGTACCTGCGTCGATCGTCGTCGGCGGCGATCGTCAACGTCTCGTCGATCGCGGCGACCGTCGGCCTGCCCCGACGCGCCCTGTACTCGGCGTCGAAGGGTGCCGTGCACGCCCTCACCCTCGCCATGGCCGCCGACCTGGTGACCGAGGGAATCCGGGTCAACTGTGTCGCCCCCGGCACCGTCGACACGCCATGGGTGGCCCGCCTGCTGGCCGGCGCGGCCGACCCGACGGCGGAGAAGCGGCAGCTCGCGTCCCGTCAGCCGACCGGCCGTCTGGTGACCGCCGACGAGGTGGCCGCCGCCGTCGTCTACCTCGCGTCGCCCACCACGGGGTCGGTTACCGGGACGTCGCTGGCGGTGGATGGTGGCATGTCCGGCCTGCGACTACCCGCCCAGGTGCCACCTGGCGCTGGTCAGGCCCGCAGTGCCGGATCGGGCGCGTGACATGATTGGGTCATGGGGAAACAGCAGGACGTCGGCGAGCCCGACCGTCACAGCGGGTCCGACGCCACCGCCCACCGTCCGATCGGTGGCGATGCTGACGCGCGGCTCGCCCTCGCACAGGACCCCACAACGCCACAAATGACCCTTATCGACCTGGCGTCCGACCCGTCGGCGGTGGTCCGCAAGGCGGTCGCCGCTCGGGCCGACGCGCCCGCGCAGGCCCTGCGACCGCTCACCAGGGACCAGGATCGTCAGGTCCGGGAGGCCGTGGCGAGGAACCCTTCCACCTCGATCGCCAACCTCCTGCGTCTCGTCAAGGACGACGACCGGTGGATCCGCTGGGCGGTCGCCAGCAACCCGGCCTGCGACGAGTCGGTCCGCCGGGCCATGGCACAGGCGTCGGACAAGGAGCTTCGCGGCCTCCTCGCGGAGAGCCGGGACCTGGAGCCCGAGCTGGCCGCCAAGCTGACCGACGACGTCTCACCCGAGGTACGGGAACGACTCGCCACCCACACCCACGACCTCGACGTGATCAACACCCTGCTGGCCGATCGCACCGCCCGCGTACGCAAGGGGGTCGCCCGCAACCCGCGGACCACCGCCGCGCAGCGCAGCGCGCTCGCCGCGGACCCGGTGGTCGACGTGCGTGCCGCGCTGGTCCGCTCGTTGGAGTTGAACGAGGCAGACCTGGAGCGCCTGGTCGACGACCGGTCGGTGCAGGTCCGCCTGGCGATGGCGACGTCCGAGGTCGTGCCGGCGCACATCCGGCAGCAGCTCACCCGCGACCCCGACGAGATGGTGGCCAGCGCGGCACGGGACTACCGCCCCGGCGCCGGCAACGCCTCCGCCGTGCGGGCGCCCCGCATCGCGCACCGGCCCTCCGCCGGTGCGGGTCGATCGGGTCGCGGCACCGCGCGCTGAGACCGATCCGGTCGGCGCCACCCGGCGCCGGCCCATGATCGACTCGGTTTCACGGAAGTCGCGGTGTCCGGGGCGACCTGACACCGCGACTTCACGAAAACCGAGTCGATCAGCGACTGGCCGAGCCGTGGTCCGGGCTCCGTGGGGGCACCGAGGTCTGCTCCCACAGTGACTTCATCTCGTCGAACGCCTGCTCCATCAGCTGCACCATCGCCTGCCGGGCGCGTGCGCCGTCGCGTCGCTGGATCGCCTGGGCGACGTCCGCGTGCATCTGGAGAGCCTGCTCGTGCGGGTGGTGCGGCATGAGGTGGTGCTTGTGCCGGCCGGTGAGCACCTCGGCGACCAGATCCTGAAGCCGGACGAACATCTCGTTGCCGGAGGCGAGCAGGACGCGCCGGTGGAACTCGATGTCGAGGTGCAGGAAGCGTTCCTCGTCACCGGCCTCGCCGGCCGCCCACATCTTCGCCGCCAGCCCGACCAGGTCACTCGCTTCGTCGTGGCCGATCCGGTTGGCCGCCAGGTAGGCCGCGTGCGGCTCGACGGCGGTGCGTAGCTCGGTGATCGACCGGAGCTGGGCCATCCGGCCAGCCGAGGCGAGCCGCCAGCGGATCACCTGCGGGTCGAAGACGTTCCACGCGCTGGCCGGCAGGATCATCACTCCCACCCGGCGGCGTGCCTCGATGAACCCGATCGACGCCAGGACGCGCAGCACCTCGCGGACGACCGAGCGGGAGACGGCGTACCTGTCGACCAGTTCGTCGATGTTGAGAATCGCGCCGGGCGCCAGCTCGCCGCCGCAGATGGCGGTGCCCAGATGGTCGAGGACGCGGGCGTGCAGCCCAGCCTCGGCGGGGGCGGTCTGAGCGGCTGCAACCTCTGCTGAGGACGGTTCCACTCAAAGATCATATCATTTACATCAACCTCTTGAAGTAATCCGTCTATTCGGCCTAGCATCCCGATGTTAAGCGGATGTAACACCGAGGTAGCGGCTCTTCCGAGGGCGGCGGCCACGACAGAAGGAGAGACAAGCGTGCGACGTCGATCGATAATCGGCACTTCTCTGGCCGTGGTCACCGCCATGAGCCTCACCGCCTGCGGCGGCGACGATGGCGGCGAAGGTTCGAAGACCGTCCGCGTGACGCTGGTGAACCACGTCTGGACAGAGAACATCAAGAAGGCCCTGCCGGAGTTCGAGAAGCAGACCGGCCTCAAGGTGGAGGTCACCCAGCTCGGCGAGGACCAACTGTCCGACCAGTACAACGTCAAGCTGAACGCCGGGTCCACCGACCTCGACGTGATGATGTACCGGCCCCTGCAGGAGGGGAAGCAGTTCGGCAAGAACAAGTACCTCGCCGACCTGAGCGAGAGGGTCAAGTCGGACAGCGCCTTCGAGTTCGGCGACTTCCAGGCCGGGCCGGTGCAGGCGACGACCTATGAGGACAAGGTGGTCGGCCTGCCGATCATCACCGAGCAGGAGGTCCTCTACTACCGCAAGGACCTGCTGACCAAGTCCGGCTTCACCGCACCGCCCAAGAGCCTCGACGAACTCAAGGCACAGGCGGCGAAGATCGAGGCCGACAACCCCGGCGTCGCCGGCTTCGTCGCTCGTACCGGCAAGGCCGCCGCCGTCACCCAGTTCTCCAGCTTCCTCTTCAGCTTCGGTGGCGACTTCGTGGACAGCAGCGGAAAGGCCACTGTCAACACCGAGCAGGCCAAGCAGGCGTACGCCTTCTACGGCGGCCTGCTCCGGGACCACGGCCCGGAGAACATCAGCACCGACATGAGCTGGTCGGAGGCGATGGCGATCTTCACGCAGGGCAAGGCCGCCTTCTACACCGAGGCCAACTCGCTCTACAAGAACGCCACCGACCCCACCAAGTCGAAGGTCGTCGACACCGTCGGCTTCGCCGCGTTCCCGGCCGGCCCTGCCGGGTCGAAGCCGTACAACATCCCCTCCTGGGCGCTCGGCATGAACGACAGCTCGGAGAACAAGGACAACGCCTGGAAGTTCATCCAGTGGGCGGCCGGCAAGGAGCAGGCGCTGGCGCAGCAGACGGCGGGCGTGCCCGGTGCCCGTACCTCGGTCTGGGCGAACCCGGCGAGCACCGCGACCCTGCCGAAGGACCTGGCCGAGGCCAACACGGTCAGCACCGCGAACGGTGTCGGGCACGACCGCCCGCTGGTGGTCAAGGTGGCTGAGGCGCGCGAGATCGTCGGCCAGCCGATCGTCGACGCGATCACCGGCAAGGACGCCGCCAGCTCGGCGGACGCGGCGAACGCGGCGTTCCAGAAGTTCCTCGACGACGAGGCGAAGTAACCCACGCGCCGGGCGGCGGAGCCGACGTGCTCCGCCGCCTCGCCGGGACCTGGCCCCCGAACCCGGAGATCTGAATGTCAGCCGTCACCGCACCCCGCACCGATTCGCCCAAGGCCCCCATGGCGTCCCCGGAGTCGTCGGCCTGGTCGCAGTGGGCCAACAAACATCGCAAGTGGCTCTTCGCGGCACCCGCCATGGCGTTCGTCGCCGTGCTGATCATCTTTCCGGTGGCGTGGACGGGCTATCTGAGCCTGACCGACGCCGAGGGTTCGGTGCGTGCCGAATCCGAATTCATCGGGTTCCAGAACTACCTCGACGTGCTCACCGACACCGACCGGTTCTGGCCGGCGGTCTGGCGTACGGTCCTGTTCACCGGCGTCGTGCTGTTCTTCGAGGTCGTTCTCGGCATGGCGATAGCCCTGCTGCTGTGGCGGCCCTTCCGCGGTGAGAAGTGGGTCCGCGTCGCGATCCTCCTGCCGCTGGTGGCCACCCCGGTCGCGGTCGGCATGATGTGGCGCCTCATCTTCGACCCCAACATCGGGATGGCGAACCAGTTGCTCGGCTGGATCGGCATCGGCCCACAGCCCTGGCTGGCCGGCCAGAACTCGGCCCTGCCAACGACGATGTTCATCGACATCTGGCAGTGGACACCGATGGTCGTGCTGATCCTGCTCGCCGGGCTCACCTCACTCTCCGACGAGCCCCAGGAGGCGGCCCGGATCGACGGCGCCAGCAGCTGGCAGCGGTTCCGGCACGTCACCCTCCCGCTGTTGATGCCCACGGTGATCGTCGCCATCCTGCTGCGCGGCATCGACGCGCTCAAGACGTTCGACATCCTCTACGCGACCAAGGGGCGCGGCGGCGGGTCGTTCCACGAGGTCGAGACCCTCAACGTGTACGCCTACGGCCTCAGCTTCGACTACAACGACTACGGCGTCTCGTCGACCGTCCTCATCATCTTCTTCCTGATCATCATCGGGGTGATGTGGGCCCTCACCTATCGCAAGAAGGGGCTGGGCCGATGAAGCCGAGCAAGCCGTACCGCGTCTTCCGCACGTCAGCTCTCGTCGTCGTGGTGTTCGGGCTGATGGCGCCGCTGCTCTGGATGATCGCGGCGTCCTTCAAGACCAATGTGGACATCTACGACACCGCCAAGGCGTTCGTCTTCTCACCCAGCCTGAAGAACTACGAGACCGTCCTCCAGCAGGCCAACTATCTCGAGTTCATCGGCAACAGCCTCTGGGTGGCGTTCGCGGCCACCACGCTCTCGCTCCTGCTGGGCGTGCCCGCCGCCTACTCGATGAGCCGCTTCAACATGAAGAAGTCGGCGCTGGTCGTGCTCATGGCCCGGGTGATCCCGGGCGTCTCGCTCCTGGTGCCCTGGTACTACGTCTTCTCGAACCTGAAGCTGGTCGGCGGGTTCAGCGTGCTGATCCTGAGCCACATGTTCGTGTCGCTGCCGCTGATCGTCTATATCATGATGGGCTACTTCGACGGCCTGCCGACCGAGTTGGAAGAGGCGGCGCTGGTCGACGGGCTGACCCACATCGGCGCGTTCCGGCGGATCACCCTGCCGCTGTCGGTGCCCGGCGTCGCGACGGCCGGCATCCTCTCGTTCATCTTCTCCTGGAACAACTTCATGTTCGCCCTGGTGCTTTCCGGCTCCGACACGAAGACGCTGCCCGTGGCGATCTTCGACTTCGTCGGGTACGCCAGCATCGACTGGGGCGGCCTGATGGCCGCCGCGACAGTGGTCACCCTGCCGATCATGCTGATCGCCCTGTTCGTGCAGAAGTACGTCGTTTCCGGCCTCACCGCCGGTGCCACGAAGGGCTGACAGCTCCATGACGAAGATCGCAAAGGTGGAGACCTTCCTGGTCGCGCCGCGCTGGCTGTTCGTCCGGGTCGAGACGGAGTCCGGCATCGTCGGCTGGGGCGAGGCGACCTGCGAGGGCCGGTCCGAGACCGTACGCACGGCCGTCCACCAGCTCAGCGAGCTGCTCACCGGTCGGGACGCGCTGCGCATCGAGGACCACTGGCAGGTGATGACCAAGGGCTCCTTCTATCGTGGCGGCCCGATCCTGGCCAGTGCGGTGTCCGGTCTGGACCAGGCGCTCTGGGACATCGCCGGAAAGCACTACGGCGCCCCGGTGCACCAACTGCTCGGCGGGCCGGTCCGGGACCGGATCCGGGTCTACGGCTGGGTCGGTGGCGACGAGCCCGCCGAGATTCGCGACCAGATCAGCGCCCAGGTCGAGGCGGGCCTGACCGCGGTGAAGATGAACGCGTCGGGGCGGATGGGCGCGCTCGCCTCGGTTGCCGAACTCGACGCGGTCGTGCAGCGGGTGGCCGTCGCCCGCGAGGTCCTCGGCGACGACCGCGACGTCGCTGTCGACTTCCACGGGCGATCCACCCTCGCCAACGTCCGGCGGGTCGCCCCACTCCTGGAGCCGTACCGGCCGTTCTTCCTCGAAGAACCGGTGGTGCCGGAGAACTCGCACCTGATCGGCGAGGTCGTCCGCTGCACCACCACCCCGGTCTCGACCGGGGAGCGGCTCTACAGCCGGCAGGAGTTCCTCCCCGTGCTGCAGGCCGGCATCGCCGTGGCCCAGCCGGACCTCGCGCACGCCGGCGGCATCACCGAGGTGCGCAAGATCGCCACGTTGGCCGAGGTGTACGACGTGCAGCTCGCCCCGCACTGCCCGCTCGGGCCCATCGCCCTCGCCGCCTGCCTCCAGGTCGGCTTCGCGACGCCCAACTTCCTGATCCAGGAGCAGAGCGTCGGCATCCACTACAACCAGGGCGCCGAGGTGCTCGACTACTGCCTCGACAAGACCCCGCTGACCTTCGTCGACGGCTACGTACAGCGGTTGACCGCACCCGGCCTCGGCATCGAGATCGACGAGCACGCGGTGCGGACGGCCGACAAGCGGGGCCACGCCTGGCGTAGCCCGACCTGGCGGCACCCCGACGGCTCGTTCGCCGAATGGTGAGACAACCCCGGTCCTGAAGGAACGAAAGGCACCCCCGTGAAGATCGTCGCAGCAGACATCATCGTGTCCAGCCCCGACCGGAACTTCGTCACCCTGAAGATCACCACCGACGAGGGCATCACCGGCCTGGGCGACGCCACGCTCAACGGCCGTGAGCTGTCCGTCGCCTCGTACCTGCGCGACCACGTGGCCCCGTTGCTGATGGGGCGGGACCCGCACCGGATCGAGGACACCTGGCAGTTCCTGTACCGCTCGGCGTACTGGCGTCGTGGACCGGTCACGATGGCGGCCATCGCGGCGGTCGACGTCGCGCTGTGGGACATCAAGGCCAAGGCCGCGGGCATGCCGCTGTACCAACTGCTGGGCGGCGCGTCCCGCACCGGCATCATGGCGTACGGGCACGCGTCGGGACGGGACCTTCCCGAGCTGTTCGACTCGATCCGCCGCCACCTCGACGAGGGCTTCCGGTCGATCCGGGTGCAGACCTCGGTGCCGGGGATCAACGCGGTGTACGGCGTGGCCGCCCAGCCCAGCGCCACCGGCCAGCGCTACGACTACGAACCCGCGCAGCGCACCCCGCTGCCCGTCGAGGAGGACTGGGACACCCGCGCGTATCTGCGCCACCTGCCCGAGGTCTTCGAGGCGGTCCGCGGTGAGTTCGGCCCGGAGTTGCCGCTGCTGCACGACGGTCACCACCGGATGACCCCGATCCAGGCCGCCAAGCTCGGCAAGGCCCTCGAACCGTACGACCTGTTCTGGCTGGAGGACTGCACCCCGGCGGAGAACCAGGAGGCCCTGCGGCTGGTCCGCCAGCACACCACCACCCCGCTGGCCATCGGCGAGGTCTTCAACACGGTCTGGGACTACCAGACCCTGATCCGCGAGCAGCTGATCGACTACGTCCGGTCCGCGGTCACCCACACCGGTGGCATCACCGCCATGCGCAAGCTGCTCGACTTCGCCGCCCAGTACCAGATCAAGTCCGGCATCCACGGCCCCACCGACATCTCCCCGGTGGGCATGGCCGCGGCCCTGCACCTCGACCTGGCCATCCACAACTTCGGCATCCAGGAGTACATGAAGCACACCCCGCTGGCCAACGAGGTGTTCCGGCAGTCGTTCACCTTCACCGACGGCTACCTGCACCCGGGCGATCAGCCGGGTCTCGGGGTGGAGCTCGACGAGGAGGTGGCGGCCCGCTTCCCGTACGAGCCGGCCTACCTGCCGTTCAACAGGCTCAAGGACGGCACGATCCATGACTGGTGAGGGGCGGGGCGACGCCCGGCCCACCCGGCACGTCGTGGTGATGGGGGTCTCCGGCGCCGGCAAGACCACCGTGGCGCGGGGGATCGGCGCAGCCACCGGGCTGGCGTTCGCCGAGGCGGACGAGTTCCACTCCCCGGCGAACGTGGCGCGCATGCGCTCGGGCGTACCGCTGGACGACACCACCCGCTGGCCCTGGCTGCGGGACATCGCCGGGTGGATCGCCGATCGCGGCGCGGAGGGCAGGTCGACGGTGCTGGCCTGCTCGGCGCTCAAGCGGTCGTACCGGGACGTGCTGCGCCAGGGCACGTTCCGGTTGGACTTCGTGCACCTCGCCGGATCGGCGGAGGTCATCCGGGCCAGGATGGCCCTGCGCGAGGGGCACTACATGCCGGCGAGCCTGCTCGAATCCCAGCTCGCCACGCTGGAGCCGGCGGAGCCGGACGAGTCGGTGCTCGTGCTCGACGTCGCGCTCACCCCGGAGGCGCTGGTGGCGGCGGCAGTGGACGGCCTCGGCCTGCACCCCTACCGCCGTCCGGACCCGCAAGGGAGCGTGTTAGGTTAGCCAACCCTAATCGATAACGGAGTCCGCCTCGCATGTCAGTCGCCGAGATCAGCGGTGGCGTGGTGCTTCGTCGCGCGCTGCGCCGACAGCGTGGCCGGGTGCTGCTCGGCATCGCGTTGCTGTGCACGCACCAGGCCGCCGAAGCCCTCGTCCCCGTCGCCATCGGGGTGGTCATCGACCGGGCGGTCGCCACCGGTGACGTCCGCGCGCTGCTGCTCTCACTCGCCGGGCTGGCCGCCCTGTTCACCGTCCTGGCCTTCGCCTACCGGACCGGTGCCCGGATGGCGTACGCCGCGGTGGAGCACGAGGCGCACGCGACGCGGGTCGAGATCGCCCGGAGCGCCCTCGACCCGCGTGGACACCACTCCGGTATGCGCGACGGAGAGCTGCTGTCCGTCACGGCCTCCGACGCCGAACTGTCCGCGCTGGTCGTGCGGGTCGCCGGGCTCACCGCCGCCGCGTTCACCGCCATCGTGGTCGCGGCCGTCGCGCTGCTCGTCGTCGACGTCCCGCTCGGGCTCGGTGTGCTCCTCGGCGTACCCCTGCTGGTCCTCGCCCTGCAACGGATGGCACCGCTGCTCACCCGGCGCAGCTCGTCGCAGCAGGAGGCCCTCGCGGCCACCACCGCGCTCGCCGTCGACCTCGTCACCGGCCTGCGCGTGCTGCGCGGTATCGGCGCGCAGGACCACGCCGCGCGCCGGTACGCGGGCGCCAGCCGCCACGCGCTCGACGTCACCCTGCGTGCCGCCACCACCAAGGGCCTGCACCTCGGGCTCACCACCATGGTCAACGGCCTGTTCCTCGCGACGGTCGCCGGCGTCGCGGGCTGGCTCGCGCTCCAGGGCCGGCTCACCATCGGCGAACTCGTCGCCGTCGTCGGGCTGGCCCAGTTCATCGCCGAGCCGGTGCAGACGCTCGGGTACTGCGTACAGCTGTTCGCCATGGCCCGGGCCTCCGCGGGGCGGGTCGCCCGGGTCCTCGGCGCGGCACCGGTCCTGGTGCCGGGCGACGCCGGGCCGCCCGCGCCGACCCCGTCCCGGCTGACCCTCGACGGGGTCAGTCACGCGGGCCTCGACAGTGTCAGCCTGCACGTCCGCGCCGGCGAGATCCTGGGCGTGCTCGCCTACGACCCGAGCGACGCCGAGGCGCTGGTCGCGGTGCTGGCCGGCCGGGCGCCGCAACCGGACCGCCGGGGAACGCTGTACGTCGACGGCGTGCCCGCCGAAGAGCTGCACATCGACGCCCTGCGCGCCGTGGTCCTGGTGGAGCAGCATGACGTGGCGCTGTTCGAGGGCACCCTGCGCGCCAACCTCAGCGCCGGCGCCCAGGTCGACGACACGGTCCTGCGTGCCGCGATGCGGGCCGCGGCGGCCGAGGACGTGCTCGCCGCGCACCCGCACGGCTTCGACCGCCAGCTCACCGAACGGGGGGCGAACCTGTCCGGCGGGCAGCGGCAGCGGATCGGGCTGGCCCGGGCGCTCGTCGCCGACCCTCCGGTGCTGGTGCTGCACAACCCCACCACGGCGGTCGACGCCGTGACCGAGGGCCTGCTCGCCGAAGGGCTGGCCTCGGCCCGCGGAGCGGACACCCACGGCACGGTGCTGATCACCACCAGCCCGGCGTTGCTGCGGGTCACACACCGGGTCGTCGTGCTCGACCGGGGCCGGGTCATCGCCGAGGGGCCGCACGAGCAGTTGCTCGCCAGCGACGCCCGCTACCGGGAAGAGATCCTGCGATGACCGAGCCGACCATGACCGGGGCCGAGCCCCGGCAACTGCTGCCGACGGCCACCGCCGGACAGACCTGGGCCACCCTCCGCACCGAGCTGGCCCGCCTGCCGGGGCTCAGCGCCGTCGCCGGCACGTTGCTGGTGGCCGCGTCCGCGACCGGGCTCGTCGCCCCCTGGGTGCTCGGTCGCCTCGTGGACGACGTCATCGCCGGCTCCGACACGTCGCAGATCGTGACCTGGGCGGGCGTGATCGCGGGTGCCGCGGTGCTCGCGGGCCTCCTCACCGCGGTCGGCGCCGCGGTCGCCGCACGCCTCGGCGAGACGGTGCTGGCCCGGCTCCGGGAGCGGGTCCTCGACCGCGCCCTGCACCTGCCGTCGGCCACCCTGGAGCGAGCCGGCACCGGGGACCTGGTTGCCCGCGCCGGCGACGACGTGGCCGTGGTGACGAACGTGATCGCCACCAGCGGCCCGGCCTTCCTCGGCGCGCTGCTGTCCGTCGTGTTGACCGCGGCGGGGCTCTTCGCCCTCGACTGGCGGCTCGGCATCGCCGGCCTGGTCGCCGCACCGGCGTACGCGCTGGCGCTGCGCTGGTACCTCAAACGGTCGATCCCGTACTACGCCCTTGAGCGGGTGGCCACTGGCGAACGCGCGCAGGCGACGGCCGAGGCGCTCCGCGGCGCGGCGACCGTGCGCGCCTACCGGATGGAGGACGCCCACGTCGCCCGGATCGCGGCGCGCTCCGGCGTAGCCCGCGACCTGTCGCTGGAGATCTTCGGGCTGTTCACGCGGTTCGGGCTGCGCATCAACCGGTCGGAGTTCGTGGGGCTGGCCGCCGTGCTGCTCGCCGGCTTCCTGCTGGTGCGCGACGACCTCGCCACGGTGGGAGCCGCCACCACCGCCGCGCTCTACTTCCACCGCCTCTTCAACCCCATCGGCCTGCTGCTGTTCGAGTCGGACTCCGTGCTGCAGGCCGGTGCCAGCCTCGCCCGGCTCGTCGGGGTCACCGCGCTGCCGGACACCGCGACCCCGGCCGGCCCGGAGCCCGCCCGGCCGGCGCGGCCCGAACCGGCGGCACTGGAGGTGACCGTCGCGCAGCACCGCTACGACGACGGGCCGGTCGTGTTGCGCGACGTCGACCTCCGACTCGCACCGGGCGAGCGCGTCGCCCTCGTGGGCGCCAGCGGCGCGGGCAAGAGCACGCTCGCCGGGATCATCGCCGGCATCATCGCGCCCACCCACGGGTCGGTGACCCTGCGCGGCGTGCCGCTGGCCGAGCTCGGCGAGCACCGGCTGCGCCGCGAGATCGCCCTCATCAGCCAGGAGGTGCACGTCTTCGCCGGGCCGCTCGCCGACGACCTGCGGCTGGCCGACCCGGACGCCACCGACGACGAGCTGACCGCCGCCCTCGACCTCGTCGGCGCCACCCACTGGTTCCGTACCCTGCCGGACGGCCTCGCCACGGAGGTGGGGGAGGGTGGACGGCACCTCACCGCGGCCCAGGCCCAGCAGCTCGCGCTGGCCCGCCTCGTCCTCGCCGATCCCGCCGTCGCGGTCCTCGACGAGGCCACCGCGGAGGCGGGCAGCGCGGGTGCGCGTGACCTCGACCGCGCCGCCGTGGCGGCCACCGAGGGACGTACCACCCTGGTCGTCGCCCACCGACTGAGCCAGGCGGCCACCGCCGACCGCATCATCGTGATGGAGCATGGGCGTGTCACCGAGCACGGCACGCACGCCGAGCTGCTGGCGGCCGGGGGCGGCTACAGCCAGCTGTGGCGGTCCTGGCGCATGCCCGACCCCGTGCCGCCGCAGGGGCGCGGGAGCACCGAGCAGATCGAGGAGCAGCCCGTCCTGGGTTGAGCGGCCGGCGAGGCGCGCGCCGTCCCGCCGTGGCCCCCCGGCCCGCCGGTACGCAACCGGGAAGTCGACCGAACGGGGGAGCCCGGGAACTTTTCCGGACCGGCCAGCGACAACCAGGATGCGCGGCTGACCGGCGGCGTCCCGACGACGGCACCTCGCCATGAAGGAGCGCCCGTGGCACACAGGACGGTGGTCCGTGCGAGACGGCGTCGCTGACGACGACCAGGTGACCCGCTGGGCGAAGGAGGCTGGCCGGGGTGACCGGCAGGCCGCCACCGCGTTCATCCGGGCCCTCCAGGACCAGGTCTGGCGGTTCCTGTCGCACCTCGCCGGGCCGGGTGAGGCTGACGACCTGACCCAGGAGACGTTCCTGCGGGCGTTCCGCAACCTGCCCGGCTTCGCCGGCCGCTCGTCGGCCCGGACGTGGGTGTTCACGATCGCCCGGCGCGTCGCCGTCGACCATGTCCGGACGGCGGTGGCCCGGCCGAGGATCGCGTCGGTGCCGGACTGGCAGACAGCGGCCGAGTCAGCCGGCGCGATCGCCGCCGGGGCCGACGAGGGCGTGACCCTGCACCAGTTGATCGCCGGCCTGACCCGGGAGCGTCGCGAGGCGTTCGTCGCCACCCACGTGCTCGGCCTCTCCTACGCCGAGGCCGCGGACGTCTGCCAGTGCCCCATCGGCACGATCCGCTCCCGGGTCGCCCGGGCGAGGGAGGACCTCGTCGCCGCCTGGCAGGCCGAGGGCGACCAGAGCCGTACGCGGCGAACCAGCTGAGGCTGGGACCCCCGCCCGATCCCGTCCGCTCACCCCAGGCGGGCCTCGATGGCCTCGATGATGCGCGGACGCAGCTCTGCGGCGCGGATGACGGCGTCCACCGAGCCGACCTGCACGGCGCGCTGGATGTTGTGCACCCGGTCGAACTCGGTCGCCACCTCGCCCAGCTTCTCCGCGCGCACCGACGAGCGCAGCTCGTCGAGTTCCGCGGTCAGCGCGGCGCGTTCGGTGCCGGCCGCGGCGCCGACGCGGGCTTCCAGGTCCCGCACGCGGGGGTCGGCCGCCGTACGGGCGTTGACGTCGGCGGCGAACACCACAGCGGCGGCGGGCGCGCCACCGAGCACCGAGGCGAACGAGCCCTCCAGCGCGAGCACTGTCATGTTCGGGTTCAGCGCCTTCGAGAACACCACGAACGCACCGCCGTGGTAGCGCGAGATCACGCAGAAGACGATGGGCCCCCGGAAGTTCACGATCGCCCGGCCGATCTCGGCCCCGTACTCCAGTTGCAGCTTGCGCATCGACTCCGGTGAGCCGTCGAAGCCCGACAGGTTCGCCAGCACGACGAGGGGCCGGTTGCCGCTGGCCGCGTTGATGGCCCGCGCTGCCTTCTTCGACGAGCGGGGGAACAGCGTGCCCGCCGTGTAGGTGTCCGGACCGTCGGTGGGCGGGAAGCCGTGCCGCGGCACCGACCGGGACTCGATGCCGAGCAGGCAGACCGGGATGCCACCGAGGTGGATGTCCTGCACGACCGCGGTGTCCGCGTCGGCCATGCCCGCCCAGCGCTCCAGCACCGGGTGGTCCTGATCGGAGAGCGCCCGCATCACCGTACGGATGTCGAACGGCTTCTTGCGGTCCGGGTTGGCCTCGACGGAGAAGATCTCCCCGACGGTGGCGAAGGCGCTGCCCGCCACGTCGTGTGGGAAGTCGGAGATGTCGCGGTCGGTCGGGTCGGTGGTGACCGCCCGCCGGGGCGCGTCCTCGCCGGGCGCGACGTACGTGTGGTCGTAGTGCGCCATCACCACGTCCCGGGCGGCCGTCAGGTTCGGCGCCCAGTACTGTGCCTGCCCGTTCGGGCCCATCACCCGGTCGTAGCCGCCGATGCCGAAGTTGTCCTCGGCCGACACGCCACCGGAGAAGTCCAGCGACTGCTTGCCGGTGAGCACCATCGCCGAGTCCGGGGTCATCACCAGGATGCCCTTGGTGTGCATGAGCATCGTCGCCTCGGCGTTCCAGTACGGCTGCGCGCCGACGTTGATGCCCGCGACCACGATGTTGATCTCACCACCGGCCTGGGTGAACTCGACGATCCGCTTGAGCGCCGCGGCCACCCAGTCCATGTTCTCCGTGCCCGACGTCATCGAGATCCGGGCGCCGGCGGACAGCGCCCACCACTCCAGCGGCACGTGCATCCGCTCCGCCAGGTCCAGGGCGGCGATCACGCGCCGGCACTCCGGCTCGGACAGGGCGCCCAGCGACTTCGTCGGGTCGCCGAGCAGCACCACCCGGGTGACGCCCTGCGGGTAGCGCTCGGTCGGCGTCGTGACCACCCCGGCGACGATCGCGGCGCTGTTGCGCCCCCGCGGCCGGTCCACCGGCTGCAGCGCGTGGTCGTCGTCGAGGTCGTGCTCGACGAAGTCACCGAGCCTGCCGGTCAGCTCGTACGGGTACACCGTGTTGCGGCTGCTCGCCCGCAACACCTTGAGCCGGTACTCGTCGAGCGGCTCGATCGCCTCGACCGGCGGCTCGCCGACGGCCAGCTCCGCGCCGCCCGCGGCGTCGAACGAGATCCGTACGGCGATCTTGGTCAGCTCGCCGGTCCGGCGGTCGCGCTGGCGCGCGATGAACAGGATCTCCTCCAGCCCTGCCCCCGCAGTCGTCGGGCGCACGCGCCCGGCGATCATCTCCATCTCCTCGCGGGTGAGCTCGCTCGGCGGCCAGACGTAGACCACGATCCGGTTGGTGTTGAAGCGCGTCTTCGACGGCCGCAGCGACTGGGCGCGGCGGATCGAGTCGAGGCAGGCGGCGATGGCGTCCTCGGTCGTCGGCAGCGCGACCAGTCGGCCGTCCTGCTCGCGAAGCTCGGTCAGGTCACGCACCTGCGCGAACGCCACGAGGCGCTCGTCCGACCGGTTTTCGCGCGCCACGCACTGGAAGAGGTAGACCTCCTCGTCCGACGACGGCAGCCGGGTCAGGTCGAACTTGTGCAGACGCTCCAACTGCATCCGCTGCGCGATGTACGGGTGCAGGCCGCGGATCAGCCGGTCCTCGGTCAGCTGGGTGCCCGACGGCCGGAAGGTGAAGTGGTGGTGCATCACCGCTCCGCCGCGACCCGCGACGGTGGTGGTGACCCGGCGGACCTGAGGCGGCAGCGGGTGCGCGGCGATGACCTCGGCCAGCGCCGCCGCCATCGCGTCGAAGTCCTCCGGCTGGTTCTCCCAGCCGAGGTAGATGTCGGCGTCGACGGAGTCCTCGTCGCCGGCCAGCTCGGCCAGCCCGCGCAGCGCACCGCCCAACGCGTCGAAGCTCACCGCGGCGGAGACCACGCTCGAATCGGCGCGCTCGGCGACCACGAACGTGCAGCCCGCGGCCTCCTGGGTACGCACGCTGGTGAGCGCCCTGTTGCCGTAGTACCGGCGGGTCAGCACCTCCAGCATGACCGCGTTGTCGAGGTGGTCGCGGACGAGCCGCTGGCCGAGCAGCCGGACCAGTGGCTCGGTGCTGCGTACCATCTCGGCGATGCGCTCGGCGCGGTCCGCCGCGTCCGGGTGCGCGTCCAGGTGCCGCAGGTGCCCACGGACCTCGGCGTAGACCCGGGCGCGGTTGCGGCGCAGCAGCGGCTGGGCGAACCAGGCGAACACCACGCCGCGGGCGAGGTCGGCGACCACGGGGAAGCGGACCTGCGTCGCGGCGATCAGCCGCTCCAGCGCCAGGCCGGCGGGCTCGCGCAAACTCTCGTCCGGCGGGGTCTCCCGCAGCCAGGCGCGCAGCAGGGTCGCGATGACCGTGGCGTCGGCGGACGCGCGCTGCTGGGCGAGGAAGATCCGGAAGACGGCGGCTTCGAGGGCGGGGGAGCGTTCCAGGTCGGTGACACCGTACCGGCCGAGTGCCTTGGCGAGCCTGGTCTGGAAGGCGTCCGGCAGCCCGGCCCGCTCGACGTCGAGGCTCTGCAGGTAGGTGTGGAAGTACTCCCGCGCGCTGTGCACGTGGGCGGCGCCGCCGTCCTCACCCGTCGGCCGGTTGCGGCTCAGTTCGGTGAGGTCGGCGAACACCTCGATGAGGTCGAGTTCCGCGGCCAGTGGCCGGTGACCGGCCTCGGCGGCCTCCCGCCGCGCGGCGAGATAGCCGTCGAGCACCCGACGGTCGTCGTGCGGGTCGACGTCGAAGCCGAGCAGCAGACCCCGCAGGTCCTCCTGACCGCGCCTGCCCCGCTCATCCGCCGGAACGGTCTCGTAGGCGGTCGGCAGGTCCAGTTCGACGGTCTCGGCGGTCGGGTCGTCCGTGGTCTCCTCGGCGTCGTCCGCGAGCGGCTCCAGGCGCATCAGCGGCGCGCCCGCCTCGACCTGGCTGCCCACCGAGACGGCGCACTCCTTGAGCCGCGCCCTGAACGGCGCGCGCAGCACCGTCTCCATCTTCATCGCTTCGAGCACCAGCACCGGAGCGCCCGCCTCGACCTCGGCGCCGACCTCCAGCGGTGTGGCGACGACGAGTGCCGGCATCGGGGAGCGCAGGACGCCGCCCTCGTCGCGGCTGACCCGGTGCGTCACACCGTCCACCTCGACCAGGTGGGTCGGCCCGTACGTGCCGGTGAGCAGGCGGTATCGGATGCCGTTGACGACGATCTGGCCGGTGTGCCGGTCGAACCGGTCGAGTTCGACGTCGGCGGTGCGGACGACGGTGCCCGCCTCGATGCCGACCCGGAACCGGTGTGGGCCGACCCGTGCCACGCGGGTGCGGTAGCCGACACCGCGCAGCTTGAGGTCCAGCGGTCGGCCGCTGGCGTGCTGCACCTGCGGGCGCCCACCGGACGCCGTCGACAGCAGCCGCTGCCGCTCGGCGCGCTCCTCCTCCTCGTACGACTCGATGGCGGCGGCCGCCAGGGCGACCGCGGAGTGGCGGTGCGTGACGAGTCGGCCCTCACCGCGGACGCGGTCGATCCAGCCGGTGTCGGCGCTGGCGTCGATCACCTCGGGCTGGTCGAGCAGGTCGAGCACGAAGCTCTTGTTGGTCGCGCCACCCTCGATGATCACCGTGGTGTTCGCCATCGCCCGACGCAGCTTGCCGAGCGCCTCGTCGCGGTTGCGGCCGTACGCGATGATCTTCGCGATCATCGAGTCGAAGTCGGCCGGGATGGTGTCGCCCTCGCTGACGCCGGTGTCCACCCGGATGCCGGGGCCGCTGGGCAGGTCCAGCCGCGCGATCCGCCCCGGCGACGGCGCGAAGTCGCGGTCGGGATCCTCGGCGTTCAGGCGGGCCTCGATGGCGTGCCCGCGCTCCATCGGCGGCTCGCCCTCGAGCCGCCCACCGGAGGCGACGTGCAGCTGCGCCTTGACCAGGTCGAACCCGGTGGTCAACTCGGTGATCGGGTGCTCGACCTGGAGGCGGGTGTTGACCTCCAGGAACGCGAACAGCCGGTCGCCGGGGTGGTACAGGAACTCGACGGTCGCCGCGCCGCGGTAGCCGACCGCGATGGCCAGCCGCTCGGCCGACGTCTTGAGCTCGGCGGCCTGCGCCGGGTCGAGCACCGGCGACGCCGACTCCTCGATGACCTTCTGGTTGCGTCGCTGCACCGAGCAGTCGCGCACCCCGAGCGCCCATGCGGTGCCCTGCCCGTCGGCGATCACCTGGACCTCGACGTGCCGGGCCCCGGTGACCAGGCGTTCCAGGAACACGATGCCACTGCCGAAGGCCCGCGCGGCCTCCTGACTGGTCCGCTCGTACGCGTCGACGAGCTCGGCCTCGGTGCGCACCACGCGGATGCCGCGCCCGCCGCCGCCCGCTGTCGCCTTCAGCATCAGCGGGTAGCCGATCTTGGCTGCCGAGGCGCGAGCGGCGTCCAGGGTCTCGACGGCGCCACGGCTCCACGGCGCGACCGGCACGCCGACCTCCTCGGCGATCAGCTTGGAGCCGATCTTGTCGCCGAGCTGGCGCATGGCGTCCGGGCTCGGCCCGACGAAGGTGACGCCGATCTTCTCGCACAGCTCCGCGAACGCGGGATCCTCGGCGACGAAACCCCAGCCCACCCAGGCGGCGTCGGCCCCGGTCTCCGTCAGGGCGCGCTCCAGCACCGCCAGATTGAGGTACGGGCGGGCAGACGCGGAACCGAGATCGTAGGCGATGTCCGCTTCGCGGACGAAGGTGGCGGTGCGGTCGACGTCGGTGTAGAGAGCGACGGTTTCGATCTGGTTGCCGGTCTCCGCGGCCAACTCGCGGACCGCGTGGATGAGCCGCATGGCGGCTTCACCACGGTTGACGATGGCGACACGGTTGAACACCCGACTGACCCCTTAGCTAGACCTTGAACTGCGTGCCGCGAGACGACGGCTCCCAGCAGTGATCACCTTTCCGGCTGGCGGCTGCCAGCGCTATGGCGCAACCACCGAACCAACCGTCTCTCAGTTGTAGGAAGTGAACAAAAGTTTTTGGTGTCCCCGCAGCCCGCGACCGCCACGGTAGCCCAGGCGGGCACCCGGATCACCGTCACCTCGACCGGGAGGCTCGCGCCGGGCGTGACGTACGGCTCGTTCCCGGTGACCCGCCCCGTCGACCGGCCGCGTCGTCAGTGACTGTCCCCCCGGGCCTGACAATGAGGAGGTGACCGTTCTCGACCCGCGGGCGCTCAACCGCGCGACGCTCGCCCGGCAGTTGCTGCTCGATCGCGCCGACCTTCCGGTCCTCGACGCCGTCGCGCACCTCGGCGGCCTGCAGGCGCAGGAACCGCAGGAACCCTTCGTCGGGCTCTGGTCGCGGCTGCGCACCTTCGACCCCGCGGTGCTCTCGACCCTGCTGACCCAGCGACAGGTGGTGCGTACCCATCTCATGCGCCGCACCGTGCACCTGCTCGTCGCCGACGACGCGCTGGCCTGGCGATCCCGGCACCAGGCCATGCTGTGCCAGCGGGTGCTCGGGGTCTACCGCGGCGAGTTGGACGGGGTTGGCCTCGACGAGCTCGCCGCAGCGGCGCGGGCGCTGCTGGCCGACGGTGAGCCGCGCTCGATGCCAGAGATCGGGCGAGCGCTCGGCGAGCGTTGGCCGACACCGGGTCCGCAGGCCCTGGGCGAGATGGCGATGGCCCTCGTCCCGCTGACCCAACTGCCGCCGCGCGGAGTGTGGCGGATGAAGGGCGGCGCCCGACACGCCCTGCTCTCCGCGTGGCTGGGTCGGGAGGTCCACCCGCCGACGCCGGACGACGCCGATCCCGTCGGCCAGATCCTCGTACGGCGCTATCTGGCCGCGTTCGGGCCGGCCGCTACGGCCGACGTGCGCGCCTGGTCCGGCCTCGCCGGGCTGCCGGCTGCGGTGACCGCGATGCGTGACGAGCTGATCACCTTCCGCGACGAGCGCGGCCGAAAGCTGATCGACCTTGCCGACGCACCACGCCCCGACCCCGAGACACCCGCTCCGGTGCGCTTCCTCCCGGCGTTCGACAACGCGATCCTCGGCTACGACGACCGCAGCCGGATCATCGACGACGCCCACCGCGGCCTGTCCGTGGCCGGTGAGCGCGTGGTGCTGGTCGACGGCCGGGTCGCCGCGACCTGGAGCGTCGAGGCGGGCACGGTGACCGTCAACCCGTTGACCGGCTTCTCCCGGGCCGACCGCACCGCCGTCGCCGAGCAGGGGCAGGCACTGGCGCTGTTCCTCTCCGACAAGGAGAGCGACCGGGTGCGGGTCGCCGCGTCGCCCCGGTGAGGCCAACCCCAACGGCCTTGTATCGATGATTGTCGACTGCCATGATGTGGTTCGGTCGTGCTCGGGAGCCAGCGCGCACCACACCCTCTCCGGTCCACAGGACGCACGAGGTGGCCAGTTCACCCGTGCCGGGCAGTCCTCGTCGGCGACCGGATCCTGAGCACGGCACCGGCTGCGATCTCGGTCAGCGGTGCCCGGCAACCACCGGAGGTACCGATGCTTCGCATGTTCCTCGCCGTCACGACCGTCGCGCTCGCCGTCTGGGGCGGGGCGAGCGGCACCACAGAGCCCACGCCCACGGCCACGCCGACGCCCTCGCCGACGCTCACCTGCCCGCCCGTGTTGCCGATCACCACCAACGTCGCCGGGGTCACCACCACCAGCGCCACCATCTCGTACTCGATCTTCCTCCGCCCACCCTGCGGCTACGACCCGCCGATGACCGTCAGCCTCTTCGCCAGCCGTGAGGACGCCCAACAGTGGCGGACGCCGGTTGCCGTGGCCGTCTCCGGGCCGGAGCGCGACGGCTCGGTCACCGTCGACCGCCTGACCCCGGACACGGAGTACTGGTACCGGTTGACCGACGTCGACGGTCGGCGGCACCCGTTCATGAACGCGTCGGCGCGGACGGCATCGCTGGCATCCTGCCGCGCGACGGCCACGATCGACGCCCGCTGGGGCAACGGCTTCGTCGCTACGGTCACGGTCCGCAACACCGGGACCCAACCACTGGACCGGTGGCTGGTGTCCTGGCGGTGGTCCGGTGACGAGCGCGTCCAGTCGGTCTGGGGTGGCGTGGCCGAGACCGTCGGTGTCGACGTCACGGTCCGCAATGCCTCGCACAACGGGGCGCTGGCGCTGGACGGTGCGACGACGTTCGGAATGCTGGTGACGACCAGCGCGGTGCCCGACGGGTTGACGATGGCCTGCGCCCGGTAAACGACGTCCGCCCCGCTCCCGCCGTGCTGGCGCGAGCGGGGGCGGCGTGCTGTCGGTCAGGGTTTACGGGCCACCGCGCCGTAGGCGTCGATCGCGGTGACGTCGGGCTCGTCCGGTCGCCACAGGGGGATCGGCACCAGGCCCGGCTCCACCTTCGACAGGCCGGAGAAGCAACTGTCCAGGTCCGCCGGGCTGCGCAGGATGTACGGGACGCCGCCGCTCTGTGCCAGTCGCTCGGCACCGGAGACGACAGCCGGGCTGGTGTTGGTGCCGTCCCAGAGCACGAGGTAGCTGCCGGAGGGCATCGCGTCCATGGTCCGCTCGACGATCGAGCGCACCACGGAGAGGTCGGGCTCGTAGCCCATCACGCCCATGAACATCACCGCGACGGGCTGGTCGAAGTCGAGCGTCTGCGCCGCCTCGGCGAGGATCCTCTCCGGGTCGTGGTAGTCGGCGGGTACGTAGGTGGTGACACCCTCGGACGTCGTGCTGGCCAGCAGCGCCCGCGCGTGCACCAGCACCATCGGGTCGTTGTCCACGTAGACGATCCGCGAGTCGGGCGCGACCCCCTGGGCGACCGCGTGCGTGTTCTGCATGGTGGGCAGGCCGGTGCCGATGTCCAGGAACTGCCGGATGCCCGCCTCGGCCGCCAGGTACCGCACGGCCCGCACCAGGAACAGGCGCGACTGCTGCGCCATGAGGACGATCTCCGGGTAGACCTCGGCGACCGCGTCGCCGGCCGCCCGGTCGGACTGGAAGTTGTCCTTGCCGCCCATCCAGTAGTTCCAGATCCGGGCCGCGTGCGGCACGTCGGGCTGAAGCTTCGCGGTGAGTTCGGCGTCCGGGCCGGCCATGCCAGGCTCCTATCGAGGGGTCGTCGGCGGGAGATCACCTCTGCGGTGTGACCGGGATCGTACTCCCGGGCGGTCCACTGTCGACGCCGGCGTTCGGTCTGCCAGAGCAGCTCGACGGTAGGAGTTTCGCGTGAACCAATGCCCGTGGCGGGGTATCCAACCCTGTGACAGACCCGCGGAGAAAGGGACCAGCCATGCGCGGCAAGCTGATTTCCGGTGTGGTGCTCACCCTCACGTTCGTCACCGGGTGCACGTCATCCGTCGACCGTGTCGGCGGCGAGGCGGCGCCCGCCGGCTCTCCGGCTGGCAGCGCGAGCCCGTCGACACCGGGTGCTCCGGCGCCGACCAGCTCCGGGCCGAGTGCTCCGGCCACCCGTAGCTCCACCCCGGAAGCTGCGGCCACCCGCACCTCCGGGCCGGCCACTCAGGAAAGCGAGATCAGGCGGACCAACTGGCCCAACGCGGCGATCCGTAACCTGAGGTTCTGCGGTGAGTCCGACGACTCCGTGTCGTTCCGCAACGGGTCGAACGGCCTCGACGTGCCGTGCAGGATCCTGCCCGGCGGTGCCCGGCCGGTGTACGCCGAGTTCATCGTCGAGGAGCCGGCGAACGCCCCTTCGACCGAGGACGCGCTGGTCCTCGTCGAACTGGGCAACCCCGACGCCTCGCGGCGGCAGGCCCTCGTGCCCGTTCAGCTCGGGGACAACGGCCGGAACCGGTACGCGTGGCCGGTCATCCTGGGAGACGACTCCAGCCCGACCGGCGACCGGGTCATGACCTTCGTCTCGTACCGGGTGGTGGGCCAGAACGTGGAGGCCACCGTCCGAAAACTCGACGGCAACACCGAGACCAGACGGTGGCGCAAGGCCGACGGCAGCGGAAACTGGGAACGGTACTAGCGTTGCGTGACCACCGACGTGTCCACCCGCAGCGTGCCGAGGACCTCGTCGGTGCGGTCCACGCCGTCGGTCTGCTTGACCTGCACGTACACGCCGAACGAACCGTCGGCCGCGACCAGGGTGACCTCGCTGAACGACGTCTCCGTGCCCCCGCATCGCGTCCAGTGCGTGACGATCCCACCGAGGGTGCCGACGGTGACCGTCCGGTCGGCGGCATCCGTGCAGCCACTGTGATCGGGCAGCGTCGGCTCGGCCGCACGCAGGGTGCGGCTCATCCCGACAAGCTGGTGACGGCACTCGTGCTCCGCGATCTGTGTCAGCTCGACTACCAGGAGATCGCCGGGCAACTGGGCATTCCGGTCGGCACGCTGAAGTCCCGGATCCATCACGCTCGTCGGCACGTGCGGGAGTCGTTGGAGGGCGGCTGAGCGAAGCGTACGCCGTTCTGCGGGTTTGCCCCCGATCGAGTGACATCGTTTGACTTGTGCGACGAATGCATCTTTGATAGTCGATGTCTATCGTTGGGCGACGCCCTGATCCTGGAGGACGGATGCGAGTCATCGCGCGAACCAAACCACGACGGCGGCTGTTGCCGGCGGTGATGGCGGCGGTGACGCTGCTGACCGTGGCCGTCGGCGTGCCGGCCGCCGCAGCGGCACCGTCGACGGTGGTCGGCGTGGCCAGCGGCCGGTGCCTGGACGTGGTCGGCAACGTGCGGACCGCCGGCGCCGGCATCAACATCTACGACTGCAACGGTCAGGCCAACCAGGCGTGGAGCCTCACCTCGGCCGGTGAGCTGCGGGTCTACAACGAGACGATGTGTCTCGACGTGGTCGGCCAGGACACCACCGCGCCGGCCGCACTGCAGATCAACGGCTGCACCGGTGGTGCCAACCAGCGCTTTCGGATCAACACCAATGGGACCATCGTCGGCGTCCAGTCCGGCCTGTGCCTGGACGTGACCGGCGCGGGCACCGCCAACAGCACCACTGTCGGTCTCTGGACCTGCAACGGGCAGACCAACCAACGGTGGACGACTGCCCTGGGCGGCAGCGACAGCCAGCCGCCCACGGCGCCGGGCAGCCCGCGGGTGAGTGGCCTGACCTGCAACTCGGTGACCTTCGCGTGGAACGCCTCGACGGACAACGTCGCTGTCGCCTTCTACGACGTCTACCACGACGGCCAGCTGATGAAATCGGTGAGCGGCACGACGCTGTCCACCACCCTCACGGTGGTCGCCGGCGCGACCTGGGGCCTGTACGTCAACGCCCGCGACGCCGCCGGCAACGTGTCCCAGGCGAGCACCACGGTCTCGATCACGCCGCCGCCCTGCCAGGCCGACACCCAGCCGCCGACCGCGCCACAACAGCTCAGCGGCACCGCGTCGGGCACCACCGTGACACTGCGGTGGACCGCGTCGAGCGACAACATCGGGGTCCGGGCGTACGACATCTACCGCGCCGGCGTGAAGGTCGGCACGGTCACCGGCGCGCCGCCGGCGACCACGTTCACCGACAGCGGGCTGGCCGCGAACACCGCGTACCAGTACTACGTGGTGGCGCGGGACTCCCAGGACAACGCCTCCTCGCGCAGCGGCACGACGACAGTGACGACCGGCGCGGCGTGCGGCAACCCGGTGTGCGGGGTGCGCCAGGTCACCACCGACACCGACATCCCGTGGGGCCTGGTGACGCTGCCCGACGGCAACGTGCTCTACAACCGCCGCGACGCGCACGACATCATCCAGCTCAACCCCACCACCGGCGCCAAGACCAACCTGGGCACGGTGCCGAACGTGCAGAGCACCGACGGTGAGGGCGGCCTGCTCGGGCTCGCCATCTCGGCCAGCTACAGCAGCGACCGCTGGTTGTACATCATGCACACCTCGCCCAGCGACAACCGGATCGTGCGGATCAGGTTGGAGAACGGGCGACTCAACACGGCCAGCGAGCAGGTGCTGGTCAGCGGCATCCGGCGCAACAAGTACCACGACGGTGGGCGCCTACGGTTCGGCCCGGACGGCAAGTTGTACGCCAGCACGGGTGACGCGCAGAACGGCAACTACGCACAGGACCGGGCGGCCCTCGAAGGCAAGATCCTGCGCCTCAACCCGGACGGCACCGTTCCCTCCGACAACCCGTTCGGCAACTACGTGTGGAGCTACGGCCACCGCAACCCGCAGGGGCTGGCGTTCGACTCGCAGGGCCGGCTGTGGGAGCAGGAGTTCGGTAACTCGGTCATGGATGAGACCAACCTGATCACCCGGGGCGGCAACTACGGCTGGCCGGCGTGCGAGGGCACCAGCGGCACGTGCGGCACCGCCGGGTTCATCGCGCCGGCGCGTACCTATCCCACCGCCGAAGGGTCGTGCTCGGGCATCACGATCGTGCGGGACGCGCTCTACGTGGCCTGCGCGCGTGGTGCCCGGATGTACCGCGCGGTGATCAGCGGCAGCAGTCTGACGAACGTGCAGACGTACTTCAGCGGCACCTACGGTCGGTTGCGGACGGTGGAGCCGGCTCCCGACGGAGGGCTCTGGCTGACCACCACCAACACCGGCGACAAGGACAGCACCCCGAACAACAGCAACGAGCGGATCCTGCACGTCACGCTCGGCAACTAGGGGACCGCAGCGGTTCAGTGAGCGACGTCTCCGCGGGGCCACCCACGTGGTGGCCCCGCGGAGACGGCTCGTGCCGTCAGGAACTCGTCAGGATCACGAGTTGCTGGGTCGCCCGGGTCATCGCGACGTAGCGGTCGACCGCCCCCTCGATGCCCGTGCCGAACGCCTCCGGGTCGACCAGGACGACCAGGTCGAACTCGAGACCCTTGGCCTGCTCCGGGCTCAGCGACCGGACGCGGGACGTCGGTGGGAACGTCGGATCGCCGATCACGCAGGCGGTCCCGTCGGCGTGCTCACCGAGCCAGGCGTCGAGGATCGCGCCCAGCTCGGCGGCCGATCCGTGGACGACGGGCAGCCCGTTGCTGCGGATGGAGGTCGGCACGTTGGCGTCGGGGAGCACAGCCCGGATGACCGGCTCGGCCTCCGCCATGACCTCCTCCGGGGTCCGGTAGTTGATGCTCAGGGTGGCCAGCGAGATCCGGTCGAGCCCGATGCGCTCCAGGCGTTCCTGCCACGACTCGGTGAACCCGTGCCGGGCCTGGGCGCGGTCCCCGACGATGGTGAAGCTGTGCGACGGGCAGCGGGCCAGCAGCATCTGCCACTCGGCGTCGGTCAGCTCCTGGGCCTCGTCCACGACGATGTGGGCGAACGGGCCGGCCAGCAGATCCGGATCGGCGGCGGGGAGCGCGGACTCGTCGGCCAGGGCGTCGCGAAGGTCCGGCTGGTGCAGCATCGTCAGCAGGCCCTCGCCGTCGTCGTAGGCGTCGGCCGCGAGCAGTTCGTCGACGACCCGGGCCCGGTGCTCGCGTTCGACGGCGGCGGCGGGGTCGTGCCGACGCGGACGCTCCGACGCGTCACCGAGGCGCCGCCGTGCCGCGTCCAGGAGCGGTAGGTCGGACACGGTCCAGGCCCGGGTGTCGTCGCGCTGCAGCTTCCGGACGTCCGCCGGGCTGAGCCAGGGCGCGCACGTGCGCAGGTACGCGGGCACCGACCACAGGTCTCCCACGATGTCGGCGGCGTCGAGCAGGGGCCAGGCGCGGTTGAAGGTCGCGCGCAGCTCCCTGTTGCGCAGCAGCGACCTGCGGATCACGTCGTCCGGCTCGTCGCCGTCGTACCTGTCCACGAGGATCGTGAGCAACTCCTCCCAGATCTCGTCTCGCGCCTCGTTGTGCGGGGTGCCCGGCCCGGGCGCCTGGAACGCGTCGGCCCAGTCGTCGGCACCCAGCCAGATGTCGGCCTCGTCGGTCGTGACCGTCATCGGTTTGACCGGTGGGTCCTCGTAGAACCTGACCGCGGCGTCGATCGCTCCGACCAGCTTCGCGGAGGACTTCAACCGGGCCACGTCCGGATCGGGTTCGACAGTCGCCCCGGCACCCTCGCCGACGAGGTTCCGCAGGGTGCAGGTCTGCACGTCCTCCTCGCCGAGGCTGGGCAGGACGTCGGCGACATAGGCCAGGTAGGGCTGGTGCGGCCCGACGAAGAGCACGCCACCCCGGCGCTGACCCAGGCGAGGGTCGGAATAGAGCAGGTAGGCGGTGCGGTGCAGCGCGACGACGGTCTTCCCGGTGCCTGGACCGCCGTCCACGACGAGCGCCCCGGCCGATCCCGCTCGGATGATGGCGTCCTGGTCGGCCTGGATGGTGCTGAGCACGTCCCGCATCCGGGTCGACCGGGCGCTGCCGAGGCTGGCGATGAACGCGGACTGGTCGTCGAGCGCGACGGCGTGCCCCACGAACCCGTCCGGGGTGAAGACCTCGTCCCAGTAGTCGCTGATCCGGCCGCGCGTCCACCGGTACCGGCGACGGCTCGACAGACCCATCGGGTTGGCGTGGGTCGCGCCGAAGAACGGCTCGGCGGCGGGCGAGCGCCAGTCGAGCAGCAGCCGCCGACCCTCGCTGTCGGTGAGGCCGCGACGTCCGACGTACACGGGCTCGGGGTTGTCCGCACCGACCACGTGGCCGAGGCACAGGTCCAGACCGTAGCGACTCAGCGCACGCAGGCGGCCGGTCAGCCGACGGATCTCCTCGTCCCGGTCCATCGCCTGCCGGCCCTTGCCGCCGGGCGCCCTGCGCTCGGCGGCAAGGCGCTCGGACAGCTCGGCGTTCAGCTGATCAAGGCTCTCCGCCATCGTCGCGAAATGCTGCTCGTCGCGGCCGATCAGCCCCGGGTCGGCCTTGGGGGAGAGGTGATCGGGGAGATCGAACACGGAGGTGGGCAAGGAATTCAAATGGGAACTTCCAATTCGGCAGATTCTGGCCTCGGCCGACGATTTTGCGGCATGGACCGGGTCTTGCCGCAAGCCCCCCAGTGCGCTATATGTTAGAAGTGGCAGGGGGCCAGGTGTCCCCATTTTCCAAGCTCAGGGCGTTTCCACGACCTCGCGGCCGAGGGGCCAGAACGCCGCCGGCACGAGCTTGAAGTTGGCGATGCCGAACGGAATCCCGATGATCGTCACGCAGAGGGCGACCCCGGCGACGATGTGGGACAGCGCGAGCCACCAGCCCGCCAGCACCAGCCAGAGGATGTTCGCCAGACCGGAGGCGACGCCCGCGCCGGGCTTCGGCACCAGGGTGCGGCCGAAGGGCCACAGCGAATAGACGGCGAGGCGGAGCGACGCGACCCCGAACGGGATCGTCACGACCAGGACGAAGCAGATCAGTGCGGCGACGCCGTACCCGACCGCCAGCACGATGCCACCGCCGAAGATGAGCCACAGCACGTTCAGTACGAAACGAATCACCACTCCAGCATGAGCGATGCTCGCAATCGGCCCGCGCTGCCCTCCCGCCCCTCCTCGCCGGAGCGTGTGCACGGTCAGCCGGCCACGTGCTGGCGTCGCGTGGCGTCGTCGGACAACTGGCCGACGGCGTCGTCGAGGCTCTCGAAGATCGGGAACGCTCCGTCCAGGCGCATGGTGTGCAGGACGGTGCGGATGAATCGCGACGGCGCGGCGAGGCAGAGCGTGACCCCGCGTTCCCGCGCGTCGCGGTGTGCGCGGACGAGAAGACCGAGGCCGGTCGAGTCGATGATGTGCACACGGCTCAGGTCGACAACCACGTGCCCGCCCACCTCGGCTACGTGCCGCAGCGCCGTGCGCAGCGTGTCGCCGGTGTCGAGGTCGATGTCGCCCGTCGCGGCGATGACGGTGACGTCGTCGAGGTGGTCGATGCCGAGGATGCCTCCGGGACCGTGGTCGTCGCACGAGCCCGGCCCGCGGCGCGGGGGTGGCAGCAGGCTGCAGTGCGGGCAGCGGTGCGGCCCGGTGGCGAACGGAGAGCCGGTCCAGCCGTGCTCGGCCACCAGGGTCCAGACGACCTCGGCGTCGGGTAGCACGCACGCGGTGCCGCGGATGGTCTCGCCACAGGTGTCACAGATCAGGGTCATCAGGTACTCGTCCGGGACGACGGTCATGCTGGGGTCCTTCCTACGCCCTGGGCTGGCGCGGTCCGCGTCGCCCGGCCCGGGTCGGTGACGATCGACAGCACCTGGTCGAGGCGGGCGATGTGCAGGATGCGGCGGACCCGAGGGTTCGGGTTGCGCACGGTGAGGACCGCGTCGGCGCGAGCCAGTCTCCGGTGCAGGTCGAGGAGCAGGCCGATGGCGGCGGCGTCGAGGTGTCGGCAGTCGGAGAGGTCGAGCACGACCTGCACGGGGCGCAGGCTGAGCAGCCGATCGAACATCGCACCGACCTCCGGTAGGCAGGCCAGGTCGAGTTCGGTGACGCGCACCTCGACCAGCGGCAGCGTGTACCGCGTCGGGATCACCGGCGTTGTCATGGCCGTGCCCCTCTCCGTCAGCCCCTCGGTCCACCACCACCGTTACGGGCGGGGTTGGCGATAGCTGCAAGGCTCTGTGACAGTTGTGTGACAAAACCGCGAGCTGGGCAGCACGGTTGGCCGCTCGGCGGGCTGCCGAGGATGATTCCGGCATGACGGCCGTACTGGTGATCGAGGACGACGACCGCATCCGGCTCGCGCTGCTGCTCGCACTGGAGGACGAGGGCTACGACGCCCTCGGCGCGGCTACCGCGGAGGAGGGGCTGCGCGCCCAGCGTCACCACCCGGCCGACTACGTGCTCGTCGACCTGATGCTCCCCGGCCTCGACGGCTTCGAGTGCATCCGACAACTGCGCCGTGACGACGACGTTCCGATCGTGGTCGTCAGCGCCCGGGACGGGACCGACGACATCGTGGCCGCTCTCGAAGCCGGCGCCGACGACTACGTCGTCAAACCCGTGGCGATCAGGGAGCTGACCGCCCGACTGCGAGCCCTGCGTCGGCGCGCCCGACCGCTGGCGGCGGCGTCGGCGCCGGATCCGGTGCCGGCCGTGGCCTTCGGCGAGTTGGAGATCAGTCCGGAGGCGGGGGAGGTGCGCCGCGCCGGTCAGCAGGTCACCGTCACCCGCACCGAGTTCCGCCTGCTCTGCGAGCTGGCCGAGCACGCCGGCCGGGTGCTGTCCCGTCAGCAGCTGCTGCAACGGGTCTGGGGGTACGACAGCGGGGACGAACGGCTGGTCGACGTGCACGTGGGCCGACTGCGGCAGAAGATCGAGCCGGACCCGGCGAACCCCCGTCACCTGGTGACCCTGCGGGGTCTGGGCTACAAGCTGCAACGATGAGACGCCTCGGACTGCGTACCCGGGTGGCAGCCGCGTTCGCGGTCGGCGCGCTCCTGCTCTCCGCGTCGATGGCCCTGGTCTCCTACGAACTGACCCGGCAGTCCCTGCTCGACGACCGGGAACGCATCGCACTGCGGGCCGCCTACTTCGACGCCGCAGTGGTGCACGCCGGGCTCGACACGGACAGTCCGGACGTGGTGGAGGTGCTCCGGTCACTGGACACCGGCGGGAGCCGGCGGCCGGTGCTGCACCTCAACGGCGAGTGGTACGCGCGCACAGCGGACCCGGACACCACCGCCGCCATCCCCGCCGAGTTGCGTCGAATCGTCGCCGCCGGGGAGCCGGCGGTGCAGCGCGTACGCGTCGCCGGGCAACCCGCCCTGGTGGTGGGGGTGCCGCTGTCCTCGTCGGCGGCATATTTCGAGGTCAACTCGATGCGTGAGTTGGAGCAGACGTTCCAGGTCCTGGCGCTGGCGTTGACCACCGTCGCGGTGCTGGTCGCCGGGTCCGGTGCCGCCCTCGGGTGGTACGCCACCCGACACGGACTGCGGCCGCTGACGGCGGTCGCCGACGCTGCCCAGAAGATCGCCGCCGGTGACTTCACCGCCCGGCTGGACCCGGCCACCGACCCCGACCTGACCCGCCTCTCCTCCTCGTTCAACCAGATGGTCGACCAGCTCGCCCGCCGTATCGAACGGGACCGACGCTTCGCCGCCGACGTCAGCCACGAACTGCGCTCACCGCTGCAGACCCTCGCTGCGGCGGCCAGCGTCCTGGCCCGTCGTCGGGAACACCAGGACGACCGGACGGCGACTGCCGCCGGGCTCGTCGCCGACGAGATCGACCGTTTCCAGCGACTGGTCAACGACCTGATCGACCTGGCCCGCAGCGACCAGCCCGCACACCGTGCCCCGGTGGACGTGGTGGAGCTGGCCGAGGAGGCCTGCCATGCGTACGACCTGCCGGTCAGCCTCGTCCACCTGGCACCGGGCGTCCCCCCGACCTGGCACGTCGAGCGGCGGCGGATCGCCCAGGTCCTGGCGAACCTGCTCGACAACGCCGTGACCTACGGCGTCGGCCCCGCAGCCGTCCGCCTCTGCCGCGACGGTGACACCGGCGTCATCGAGGTCGACGATGATGGCCCGGGCGTGCCCGTGGAGGATCGTGAGGCGATCTTCGACCGTTTCGTCCGGGGTCGGGCCGCCCACACCCGTGGCGCAGGTGACGGCACGGGGCTCGGGCTCGCGCTGGTGGCCCAGCACGCCGCCGCGCACGAGGGGCACGCCACCGTCGTCGACCGACCCGGGGGCGGCGCACGCTTCCGGGTCGCGCTCCCGGGCAGCCTGCCGTGAACCGACGCCGTCTCGCCCCGTTGGCGCTCGTCCTGCTGTTGACCGGTTGCGGCATCCCCACCGACGACGGTCCCCGAACGGTGCGGCCACCGCGTGGGCCGTTCCACAGCTCCGTTCCCGCCGACGCCACCGCACCGGCCGGCCACGTCGTCGAAACCCTCTGCCTCGTACGCGACAACTGGATCATCCCCGTGGTCCGGCGCGTCGACAGTGTGCCGAGCATGGCCGACCAACTGCGGCATCTGCTCGCCGGGCCCACCGGGGAGGAACGTGACAGCGACCTGACCAGCGCGCTGCCGGGAGCGGTCAACGCCGCTGGTGTGACGGTGACCGGCAAGCAGGCTCTCGTCGCGGTGGACGCGCCGGCCGTCGACGCCGGCCGCAGCGACGAGGTCCTCGCCTTCGGGCAGATCGTCTGCACCCTGACCAGCCGCGACGACGTCACCACAGTGGCCTTCCTGCGCGACGGCAGACCGCTCGGTGTGCCCCGGGCCGACGGTTCGCTGTCCGCCGACCCGCTCACCCGCGCTGCCTACGCCCCACTGATCAAGGAGCAGTGAGCCCGTTCACACCGCCGGCGGCACCGAGGGTCTGCTCAGTGGAAGACCTGAGACGAAGTCCAGGGCCGGGCAGGGGAGCTTCCCGGAGGTCGGGTGGGTGTCGCCGGCCAGATGATGGCTGGCATGAAACGCGCTGCGCTCTTCGTGATCGCCGGACCGGTCGGCATCGCGGCCTACGGCCTCGTACGCCTGTGGGGTAGGTCCGACGGGGTGTACGGCCCCGGGCTCGACTGGCAGGCCGCGCATCTCGTCGGCCTCGCGGGCATGGTGTGCTTCGTCCCTGCCGTGCTCGCCCTGGCCGGCCTGCTGCCCCGCAGCCCATGGCGTACCGGGGTGGTGGCCCTCACCATGGTCGGGCTGGCCGCGACCATGGTGCAGTTCGGCGCCGACATCGTCGAAGGGCTCCTTGCCGCGGACCGTGCGGAGATGTCGGCTCTCGGCGCGGACTTCAAGGACATCCCCGGTATCGAGGTGGCCTTCTACGACGTCGTACCCCAGTTCTTCTTCCTCGGCCTGGTCGTGCTCGCCGGCATGCTCGTGGCCAGACGGCGGCTGCCGTGGTGGAGCGTTCCGCTGCTGGTCGTCGGCATCGTCGCGCCGGCGGTCACCCTCAACCTGCTCCCTGTCGGCGGCCTGTGCATGCTGGCGGCGTTCGCGCCGGCGCTGCCGGCCCTGCGGCAGCAGAGTGAGCGGGCCGAGCCGCCCGTGGCCGTGCGCTGAGACACGGTGGTCCCCGCCGTCGGAGTCGACGGCGGGGACCGGTCGTGCGGCGTGGACTACTTCAGGGCGAGGGTGCGGGCGTCGGCGGCGATCACACTGGCGACCTCGGCCGGCACCAGCTTGCCGGCCTGCCGGTCGGCGTAGTTGGCCAGCTCGGCGTACTGGGCGTGGACCAGCTTCGTGGTCATCGCCGTGACGGCGTTCGGGTCGGCCTCGGAGGTGAGGAGCAGGTAGCCGAGGCCGGCCTGGCTCACCGTCACGGTGAAGGTGCTGGTCGCGGTGGCGGTGCCCTCGGGCCCGGTCACCTCGGTCGAGATTGTGTGGCGGCCCGCGGTCAGCCTGGTCAAATCGAGCTTGCGTCCGGCGGCCGATTTCTTGCCGTCCAGTGTGACGGTGACGGTGTCCGCGTTGGTCGCGGCAACCGCGATCACCGGGGACTGCGCCCGGTCGAGTCGAGCCCCGTTGGTCGGGGAGGTGATGTCCACGGTCGGGTCGGCGGAGGCGCGCTGGAGAAACGCCGAGTTCCAGCCGACCAACTCGGACGCGCGGTTCGTGATGATCGCGTCGATGCCGATCCGTTCCAACCGCTGCCACAGGCCGGCCGAGTCCATCGTCCAGGCCATCACGGCGACCCCGGCGGCGTGCAGCGGGGCGACGACCTCCGGCCTGGCCAGCAGCGCGTTGCCGTCCGGGTTGTACGCGGTCAGATGCAGCTCCTTGGCCAACGCCACCGGGTCGGCGTCGAGGGTGCCGCGGAGCAGGCCGAGCGGCAGCTCGGGGGCGAGTTCGTGGGTGTACCGCAGGGCGTCGACCTCGAAGCTCTGGATGAAGACCCGACCCATCATCTGCTCGTTCCGGATCACCTGGATGATCGTGGCGACCTCGTCGCGGGTGTGCTTGCCCTTGATCTCCACGAGCAGGTTGCCGCCCCGCGTCCGCAGGTCGGCGAGCTGCTCGGCGAGGGTGGGCACCCGCTCGCCGACGTAGTGCGGGCCGAACCAGGAGCCGGCGTCGAGCGCCTTGATCTGCGCTGCGGTCAGGTCCCGGATGTTGCCGGTGCCGTCGGTGGTCCGGTCGACGGTGCCGTCGTGCAGGATGAACGGGATGCCGTCCTTGCTCGGCTGGACGTCGTTCTCGATCCAGTCGGCACCACCCCGACGCGCGATCTCCTGGGCGACGAGGGTGTTCTCCGGTGCTGCTGCGGAAGCGCCCCGGTGGGCGATCACCGTGAACGGGCTGCCCTTGGGCCGGAGGTAGCCGTTCGGCGCCAACTCGGTCACGGTCACGTCGTCGTACGACACTGTCGCGCCGTTGACGAAGAGCCCCTGCACGCCGTTGGCGGAGCGCTGGAGGCTGGTCGTCCGCATCGCCTCCCGCCCATCGAAGATCCAACGGGCCTGGTTGCCGTGCACCTCGACGGCGACCCGCACGTCCCGGCCGGTGCCGGCCGCGTACGGGGCGGAGGCGGTGTTCGTCACGACCCAGGCGTTGGCCGCGGTGCGCTGGGCGAACTCGAGACCGTTGGCGGCGGTGGTGCCGCTGCGCATGGTGGCGATCCACCACGGGGTGGCGCCGTCGGCGGGGACGTCGATGCCGAGTGAGGCCCAGCGGGTGGCGGCGGCGACCGCCTCGAAGCGCATGGTCGCCTCAAGGCGGAAGTCGTTCAGGTGCCGACCGAAGGTGATCTTGTTGTTGTCGCTGGAGCTGGCGGAGGTTCCGTACAGTCGGCCCTTCTCGACCTTCCAGGTGCCGTCGACCGCGTTCCAACCGGCGGGCAGCGACCCGGACGAGAAGCTCTCCGAGACGACGACGCTGCCCGGCCCGGCGGCGGCGGGCGACGAGGTCGCGACGGTGACCGCGACGGCGGCGCCGGTGACAGCGAGGACGGCGACGGTGGCGGCGGCCCGGGTACGCAGCGCGCCGAGCCTCGACCCGGTGCTGTCGAGCGACGGTGATGCAGGATGGACAGTCATGGCCGCAACGCTACGAAGCGTCCCCGAACTCATGATCAACCAAGCATGGCTGTCGCCGGAACGCCGGGTGTACCGCACTCGACCCGCTGACTCGACCTGGTCAGTGCGGCAGGCCGGTGCAGGCGGCCCCGTCGATGGCGCAGGCCTCGGGGGCGGCACCCGCCGGTGAACCGTTGACCCGGAAGGTCACCCGGACCGAGGTGCTGCCGGGCACCTGACCGGCGCTTCCGTCCGGCACGAACGTCCACACCGCACCGTCCCGGCTGACCCGCGCGCCCTCGACCGCGCTGACCCGCAGCGACTCCCGAGGCAGGGTGACGGTCAGCGTCCACTGCGGCACCGGCACCGAGCCGGGGTTGCTGATCGTCACGGCCGCACCGTAACTGAGCAGGGCGTTGTCCGCGATGGCGAAGTCGGCGTTCAGGGGAGTCGGGGTGGGCGAGGCCGTCGCACCGGTCGGTGTGGGCCGGGTCGACGCACCTGCGGTCGTCGGGACGGCGGTGGCCGACGCGGGCGGTGGAGGAGCGGGCGCCGCCGGGCTGCTGGCCGCCGGCCGTGCCCGCACCCGGGGAGTGCCGGTCGGTGGAGTGCCCACCTGCTCGACGGACGGTGGCGCGTCGAGGGTCACCGGCGTCAGCTTCTCCGGCGTACGCAGCAACCCGATGACGGAGACGGCCGTCGCGACCAGCACCCCGAACGCCGCGATCACGGCCACCCAGGTGGCCCGCGAGACGTCGTCCCGTCCGGTGAGCACCCGCCGCGCGGTCGTGCCGAAGGCCACGATCCGGTCCAGCAGGATGATCGCCACGGTACGGCGTGGCTGGGGTGGTGTTGCCGGCACTGCCTGTCTCCCCTTCAGTTCGTCGCCGGATGCGCGCCCGCGATCCGTGCGGATCGCGGATGGCATCTGCCCCGTCACAGGGCGCGGAGCCCGACGAGTATCGCCTTGAGCAGATCCTCGTTCGGCACCTCCGACAGCATCGGCGGGTCATGCGTCTCGATCAGCCCGGCCGTGAGCAGGTCACCGAGCAGCACCCGCACCGTCCCCAGTGGAAGGTCGAGCTCGGCACCCACCTCGGCCACCGACACCGGATCGTGGCACAGCTCGACGATCCGCGCCTGTTCGGGAAAGAGCGGTGTGGGCGGCGTGACCCCCCGGCGAGCGACGACCAGTGAGATCAGGTCGAACTTGTCGCCCGTGGGCGCGGTGCGCCCCCCGGTCATCGTGTACGGCCGGGCCACCGGGCCGGCGTCGTCGTCGTACCACGCCTCGTCAGCGCTGCCGGTGCTGCGCACCAGGATCCCCGATCGTCGCCGAGGAGGCGGGCCCGAGACGGATCGGCAGGTGCCTCTCGGCCTGCCCGACGAAGAGCGCCACCTCGTACGCCATGTCGCCGACCTTGACGTCGTCACCGGCGATCCGCACGGTGAGGATGGTGCCGTTCGGAATGGTGGCGACGAACAGGAACGCTCGCGCCATCTGCACCACGACCTGACGCAGACCGCCCGCTTCGCAGATCCGCGTGGCGGCCAGCCCTAACGCGATCAGACCGGCGACCACGCCGGAGAGCTGCTCGGCGAGCTCGCCCTTGACCTGTTGGGAACCGCCGAGGAACAGCCCGTCGGGGGAGAGCACCACGGCGAACTCCGCGCCGTGCACTCGGTCGACCAGGCGGTCCAGGGCGCCGGTCAGGTCGTCGTCGGTGACCACTGCGGACGTCATGGGTGTCTCCTTGTTGCTCTAGCGACCGGGAACTCGACGGTGTCGAGGCTGGTCCTGCCGGTTTCCGGGCCGGTCGGTCCGGTGTGGCGTGTCCGCGTCGGCAGCTCGCCGTCGCCGTTCGGGGTGGAGGGGTCGGCGGCGTCGCGGGCCGGCGGGTGGGGGGTGCCGGGTGGCGCGGTGGCCGCTCCACGGCCGGTGACGTTCGGTGTGACCAGCCCGGCCGGTAGGAGCACTGTGGCGGCCGTCCCACCGCGCCGGCTCGGGCGCAACGAGACCTGTGCGCCGCATCGGCCGGCCAACACGGCGGCCGCGTACAGACCCGCGGAACCCGGGGGCGGGCCGTCCGGTGGCGGGTTGCCGAGCAGGTGGTTCGCCTCGGCCAGCGCGGACGCGTCCAGACCCGGCCCGTCGTCGACGACCAGGACCGCGCAACCCTGCGGTCGGTGCTCGCCCCTGACCCGTACGGTGGTGTCCGCAGCGGAGAAGGCGAGGGCGTTCTCGATCAGCTCCGACAGCAGGTGGACGACGTCCGTGACGGCGTTGCCCGCGAGCGACCAGGGCCAGTGCGGCGCGATCAGGACCCGGTGGTAGTCCGGCACCTCGGCGACCGCGCCGCGCGTCACGTCGAGCAGCGGCACGGGCCGTCGCCAGCGGCGGGCGGGGCTCGCGCCGGCGAGCGTGATCAGCTTCTCCACGTTTCGTCGGATCCGGGTGGTGAGGTGGTCGAGCTGGAACAGCTCGTTTGTCTCCTCGGCGGACCGCTCCCGGCGTTGCATCCCGTCCAGCAGGCCGAGCTGATCGCGCAGCAGGACCTGGTTGCGTCGGGTGAGCCGCAGGAACAACTCCTGGTTGGCCCCGTCGGGCGTCGCCGTGGCATCACCGGCCGGAGCCGGAGCGTCGTGGTTCGAACCGGTCCGGTCCTCGGTCAGGCGTCGGACGGTGCTCACCCACCCCAGCAGGAGCACGAGCACGACGATGAGGCCGAGCCCCACCACGGCGCCGGTACGCGCGACGACCACCGCGGCGCCCGGCGCGGCCCGCTCGGCACTGCTGCGGGCGGTGGTCGTCACCAGCGTCTGCAGTGCGCCCAGGGCGGCGTCCGCCGCGGCCCGCCAGGCCTGGACGGTGATCCCGGTCAGCGCCGTGTCGGCCGCGAGCAGTCGGCCCTCCAGGGCGAGCAGACCCGCGAAGTCGGGGCCGGTCACGAGGCGCTGGTGCTCACTGCGGCCGTCCACGGGCAGCCCTGCCGCCGCCTCGGTGCGCGCGTACCGCTGGCCGCCGACGAGCTCGATCAGCCGGCTCCGCTCGTCGGCACCGAGCCGCGTGCCGGTCAGGGCCGCGCTGACCAGTGTGTCCTCCCGGGCGAGCAGTTCCCGGGCACGGGCCACCGCGATCACCGCCCGGGTGTCGGCGGCCAGAGCGCTCTCGTACGCGCCCCACTCCGGGCCGTACACCCGGAAGGCGACGTCGACGACCTGGTCGTACGCGTCGACGGCCTCGGCCAGGTCGAGACTCCCGGCGTCCACCTGGGACCGGATCGTGCTCAGGCCGTCGAGCCGGCGGACCAGCTCGCCGGCCCGGTCGCAGACGTCACCGGCGCTGAGCAGTCGAAGGTCACGGCCCTCGGTGAACGCGCGGACCTCGGCGGCCGCCCGGTCGGTGCCCTCGCGCGCCGCGACCAGCGTGGGCGCCGTCGGCGCGGCTGCGGCGACCCGCTCGGCGGTGAGCCGACGTTCGGCCTGCAGGCCCAGGATCAGCCGGTCGGCGGGCTGGCCCAGGGTGTCCGCCAGGGCGCGCACGCGCAGCAGGTCGGCCGCGTCCTGGCCGGCCACGTAGGCGGCGTAGGACCAGAGCGAGACGAGGACGGCGCACAGCACTACCAGCCTGACCCGGATCAGTCGCACCTCGTCGTGCGTCACGGTCGGCCCCGCCCGGTGCGGAGGCGTCCGCCGCGTGGGTGCCTCATCGGGTCGCCCGCTGTGGCCACGGCTGTCCGGCCGTGTCGCTGGCCCGGTCAGCGACGATGGTGCGCAGCAGGGCTAGCAGCTCGGTGCGGTTGGCGCAGTTGAGTCGGTGGCGCATCCGCGCCACGTGATGTTCCACCGTCTTCGCCGAGATGAAGAGCCGGTCGCCGATCTCCCGGTAGGTCAACCCGGCCAGCACCAGCTCGGCGACCTCGTACTCGCGGTCGCTGAGCCCCTGCTGGGTGGGGCCGGCCGCGCGCGCTGGGCTCGCGCCGGTCGTCGGTGTCTGCCCGCCGTGGCCGCCGGGTGGCCGCCCCTGGAGCGCGCGGGCGCACTCCAGCAGGGTGGTCATCGCCCGCCGGTCCGCGGTGCGGATCGCGGCCTGACCGGCGAGGCGAGCACCGTCCCAGCACAGTCCGGTGTCGTGCAGCCCTCGGGCGGCGGCCTCCACCCGGGTCGGGTCGACGACGCCCCGCAACACCTCCACCCAGCTCTCCGCGGCGGCGGCGACCACTGCGGCGTACCGGCTGTGACCGGCGGCGGCGAGCAGCGCGGCGACATGTTCGTCGGCGACTGCCGGCTCGGCGGTCAGGATGGCGGCGTGCAGCCCGCTCCAGTGCAGCGGGACACTCCACAGTGGTGGATTGCCGAGGCGGCCCAGCAGGGCGCGTCCCTGGAGCAGGTACGGCTCCAGACGGGCCAGGTCACCGAGCCGTGCGCCCGCGATGGCCAGCTCACCCAGCGGCAACAGCGTGAACAGGTCGACGGGGTGCCGGACCACCGCCTCCAGCGCCTGCCCCCATCCGCGCTTGAGCGCGCCGAGGTCGCTGTTGCGCCGGCTGACGCCCATCCGGATCGCGGCGGCGAAGAGCAGGTCGCGCGACTCCAACGGCCGCCCGTCGAGGGTCACCGTGGCGAGGCGTTCGGCCGCGGCCTGCGTCTCGCCCCGGACCATCAGGATCCAGGCCTGCAACAACCGGTGGCGACGAGCCATCAGGGGGCCGCCGACACCGGCGGCCAGGGCCCGGTGCAGCACCTGCTCGGCGATCTCCAGCTCGCCGCAGTGCACGGCCGTCAGCGCGGCGAGCGCCGCCGGGCTGTCCGGCAGGAGTGCCGCGCGTCCGTCCGGCTCCAGCAGCGCGGCGGCCTGCACGAGCGCGGAGAGCGCGGCGGTCGGTGAGCCGGTCACGCTGTCGCGGACGCCGGCGGCCATCAGCCGGGCGGCGCTGGCGTGCAGGGTCGGGGGCTCGCCGCCGGGATCACCGGCCGGCGGCTCGGCGACGGCGCTCAGGTCGCCGGCGGCGAACCCGCCCACGGTGGCGAACGCCAGCGCCGACGCGGTGCCCGACCACCGGTACAGCTCCACGCTGCGACCGACGTGCCCACGGTGCGCCAGGGCGGTCGCGGCCACCACTGCCGCCTCGCGGCGATCGGGGGGAGTGGCCGTCGACAGCAGTCGGTCCGCCAGCCGTAGGGCGTCGTCGAGGTTGCCGGCCAGTGCGGCGGCGAGCGCCTGCTCGGCGCTTGCTGGCCGTCCGGCCGCCGTGGCGGCCGCGAACAGGTCGGCGGCGAACGCCGGCTCGTCGGCCAGAGCCTCGTTCGCAGCCGCTGCCAGGGTCGGGACCGGGCAGTCGCCGAGCGCGCCGACCGCGAGCAGTGACCGGACCAACGGCAGCACCGCGCCACCCCTGGCGAGCTGCAACTCGGTGAGCCGACGCCAGACCGCCGTCCGCTCGGTGGTGGGGCTCAGCGTGGTGACGGCCCGCCGGACGATCGGTGCGAGCCGGCCGTCGGCACCGAGCAGCCCGGCCGCCCTGGTCGTGGCGATCAGATCGTCCACCGCCGCCGGCTCCCGGCCCAGGAGGGCGCCGAGCATGCTCACCGGCAGCGTCCCGCCCGCCGCGACGGCGAGCAGCAGCCGTCGTACCGCGTCGGGTTGGACGTCCAGGTCCGGCCCGAACTCGCCGACGACGGACCGGGGTGGGTCGACCACCGCGCCGGTCGGGGTCTCCGCGGCGGCCAGGCCGCGGGCCAGCCGCTCGACATCCCGGGGTACGCCGCAGGTCTGCGTGTGGACGAAGTCGACCAGGTCGTCGCGGCTGTCCAGCTCGGGTGTGGAGGCGAGGTAGGCGGCGGTCTGCTCCCGGGTGAACGGCGTGAGGAGCAGGGCCTGCCCGTCGCGTCGGAGCGCGTCGACCAGCTCGCTGAGCGCCGCCGACCGGGGCCACGGGCGGTGGGCGACCACCAGTCGGTGTCGACGGGTGGCGGCCAGACCCAGCAGCACCTCGATCCGTGCGTCGTCGAGCAGGTGCGCGTCGTCGACCAGCACCAGGGTGTCGGCGTCGACCGGTTCGCCCGGCTCCGGGGCGGTCGTGCGCACGGTGATCCCGGCCCGTTGATGGACTCGCGCCAGCTCCGCGAGCAGCGCGGTCTTCCCGTGACCGCCCGGGCCGGCGATGCCGACGCTGAGCGGGCCGGTCGGGTCCTGTCCGACAGTGTCCAGCAGGACCTGCGGCCCCCGGTCCAGCGTCAGCCCGGTCTCGGCGATGTCATTCATGATCATTGGGGTCATCCTTCGCGTCCCCGGCTGCGGGCCAAGGCCAGGCGGGACGGTTTCGGCAGGTCCAGTGGGAGGACCCGGACCGGGGGCCGCGGTGGCGGATCGCCCGGGACGGTGGTGTCGTGGTGGGGGCGGCGGGTGGCCGGGACGGAGGCCCGACCGGCACCGCTGACCGGGGATGGATCGCGGGCCGGTGGCTGTCGGCGGGGGCGTGGCGACACCACCTGGCACGCGGCCATCGCCGCACCGGTGGCGGCGGTCAACTGGGAGTCCGGTTCCACCTCGACGGGGACCGGGAGGGCCGCGCTGATCAGCTCGGTGACGAGTGGCACGCGGGTCGACCCGCCCGCCAGCAGGACACCGTCGAGCTGCCCAGGCGTCAGGTTGGCGCTGCGCACGGCCCGCAGCAGGAGGTCGACGGTGACCTGCACCGTCGGGCGGATCATGTCCTCGAACTGGGCCCGGGTCACCGGTATCCGCGCCGGGCCGCCCGGCAGGGCCAGCACCACGTCGGCCGTCAGGTCGACGGTCAGCACCCGCTTGACCCGGTCACACTCGGCGCGCAGTCCGCGCAGCGCGGCCTGGGTGCCGCGGCGTGCGCTGGTGGCCAACTCCCGGGCCAGCGCGGTACGGGTGTGGTCGGCCAGCGCCTCGTCGAAGTCGGCCCCGCCGATCGGGTCAAGGCCCTGTGGGGTGCCGAACGTCTCGTAGGTGCCGCGCGGGGTGCGACGCACGAGAGCAGCCTCGAAGCTGTTGCCCCCCAGGGCGTAGACGACAGCGGTGCTGCCCGCGAACCCGCGGGCCGCGTGGCTCTCGGCGACCGTGACCGTGCGCGGAAGCAACGTCACGTTGCGCAGGCCGAAGCCGGACAGCGCCCGGTGCAGCACCTCCCGTCGGTAGGGGCGCCACCCCGCCGGGTGGCTGAGCACTATCGCCTCTGCCGGGCCGCCCTCCAGGGCGTGGACCCGCTCGACCACCCACGCCGCCAGTTCGGCGGTGAGCGTCTGCGGCGCGCACGTTTCGCCGCCGAGCAGCAGGGGTACGTCATCGCCGATCCGGTGCACGAAGTCGCGTGTGGTGCGGCTGCCGTCGTCGGTGGCGGGCTCGCCGACGTGCAGCGAGCCATCCTCGGACAGGCACAGCACCGACGGCACGAGAGCGGAACCGACCTGCAGCGGGACGGGCTCGGGGCGGGTCCAGGTCGTGCCGTGCGACCGTGCGACCGCGGCGGCGGTGTTGGTGCTTCCGATGTCTATCCCCAGGACGTACGGCATCGTCTCTTCTCCCCCCGTGAGTTGGCCGGCCGATGGCGATGGCGTCGGTGCTGCCGACGACCCACCCCCGGCGAACCCCGCGGGCTCCTACGTTCGTACCAGAGATCAGTCCCTGGTCGGGACCCTAATCTCGCCGGGTCGGTTTCCCCCTGTCCCCCTAACGTACGAGGCGGCGGAGCCCCTAGTTCAACCGGCCCGGATGCGGGCTGAGCCCCGATGCCCGGGGGTGGGCCGGGCAATAGCGTCACTGTCGATGTACGACACCTGCCGACGGCCAGATCCGAGGAGAACCGGCACATGGACTCGCACCAGACCCTCCACGACTTCGTGCTCGACCTGTTGACGAACCCCGACGCGCGGTCGGCCTTCGACCTCGACCCCGAGGGTGCGCTGCGGGCCGCAGGGCTCAGCGACATCACCGCGGCGGACGTGCAGGACGTGGTGCCGCTGGTGGTCGACTACGCGCCGGGGCAGGGCCTCACCCCGCTGGTGCCGGCCGTCGGGCAGCTCGGGTTCGACCCGCTGGTCACCGACACCACCGACGTGGTGGGCCAGTTGCAGAGCGTGGCGCAGCAGATCAGCGTCACGAGTTCTCCCACCGGCGTGGACATCAAGGCCGGCGTGCTCGGCGCCATCGCGGTCGACCCGTCGGCCGCCGCCGCCGGGATCACCGTGCTGCCGGGGATCGGCCTGGGCGTCGGTCCGTACGGGTTGGACAGCGACCTGGCTGGTGTCTCCGACGTGGCGCACACCCTCGACGCCGACGTGGTGCAGCCGGTGGACGCCATCGCGGACCCGGTTCTGGGGAACGTCACCGGCGTGGCCGGCGACCCGAGCGGTCTCCTCGGCGCAACCGACCCGGGCCTGCTCGGCGGCGACCTGACCGGCGGTGTCCTCTCCGGCACCCACGGTCAACTCAACGGTGTCGTGGGTTCCCTCGGTGTCGACGACACCCTGGGCGGGCTGGGTCTGGGCCACGCGGGCGGCGCTGTCGGTGGCGTCGTCCCGCCGCTCGACGTTCCGTCCACTGTGGGTGGTGTGACGCACCAGGTGGACAGCCTCCTTCCCGGTGTCACCGGCGCGGTCGGCGATGTGACCGGGGGCGCTACCGATGGTGTGCTGGGCGACTCGCACGCCTCGCCGGACCACGGCCTGCTGGGTATCACCGGCGGCCTGCTCTGACAGGGATCTCCGGTAGGAGCGGGAGGCCGGGTCGCTTCGGGCGATCCGGCCCTCTCCGGTTCCACATCCGGTCCCTCTTGATAATTGAGCCGAAATCCGCACACTTGGTGCGGTGATGGCCGGGATCTGGTTGGACGTGCTGGACGAGATCGCCCGTACGTGCAGTGCTCAGGGTCGTGGTGACCTGCTCCAGACGGTGCGGCAGAAGCGTGCCCAACTGCTGGACCCGACGCTTCGGGTCCTGGTCATCGGTGAGCCGAACCAGGGCAAGAGCCAGCTGATCAACGCGATCATCAACGCCCCCGCCTGCCCGGTGGGCGACGGCCGCACGACAGTCCTGCCGACCGTGGTGCAGCACGCCGAAGCCCCGTCCGCCGCGGTGGCTCAGGCCCCGCCACCAGCATCGGGTCGTCCCGTCGGCGGCGCCGCCACGGTGACCGTGGAGCGGACCCCGGTGGCGCTCAACCAGGTCGCCGCGGGTGTGGCCGGCATGATCGGGCGTCGGGCGGGCGGCGGTCCGGCGTACGTCGAGATCGGGGTGCCGCGTGCCCTGCTCGGCGCCGGGCTGGTGCTGGTGGACACTCCGGGCACCGACGAGGTCGCCGGTGTCGGCGGTGCCGCCCCGGTCGCGGCTCCCGCCCGCGCGGACACCGTGCTGCTGGTCTCGGACTCCACCCGGGAGTTGTCGGTCGCCGAGCTGAACATGTTGCTGCACGTGATGCGCGCGCACCCGAACGTGGTCGTGGTGCAGAGCAAGACCGATCTGGTGGCGGACTGGCGTGCGGTCGCCGAGCGCAACCGGCAGCATCTCGTCGAGGCCGGTGTCCCGGCAGCGCTGATCCCGGTCTCGGCGACGCTACGGCTGCGCGCCGCCGCGTCCAACGACCGTGATCTCAACGCCGAGTCCGGCTTTCCCGCGCTGATCGCCCGACTACAGCGGGACCTGGCCGGCAAGTCCGACCACCTGGCCCGGGCGTCGGTGCAGGCGGTGGCGCGGACGGTGGTGGAGCAGCTGGCCGCACCGCTGCGCGCCGAGCTGGCGACCCAGGAGGCCGAGGAGCAGTCCGGACCGATCTCCCGCCTGCACGCCGCCCAGCGCGAGGTCGACGAGCTGCGCCGGTGCTCCACCCGTTGGCAGAACTCGCTCAACGACGAGATCGCCGACCTGCTCTCCGACATCGAGTACGACCTTCGGGACCGGACCCGGCAGATCCTGCGCACTGTGGACGAGGCGTTCGACACCGCCGATCCGCTGGACGCCTGGGACACCTTTCAGGACTGGTTGGAGCGGAGCCTGGTCGAGGCGGCGGAGGCCAACCACGAGTGGCTGATCCAGCGCTGCGACTGGATCGCCCGCCGGGTGGCCGCCAACTTCAACCGGTACGGCTACGACGTCCTGCCACCCTGGTCCATGTCCATGCCGGACGACATCGCCCGGCGTCTGCCGGAGTTGCAACGGCCGACGATCGACAGGTTCACCACCGGCCAGAAGCTGTTCACCGGCATGAAGGGCTCGTACGGCGGCATGTTGATGTTCGGCCTGGCGACCACCCTGGCCGGAATGCCGATGATCAACCCGGTCTCGGTCGGCATCGGGGCGCTCTTCGGCGGCAAGAGCATCCGCGACGAGAGCAAGCAGTTGCTCCGACGCCGCCAGGCGACCGTCAAGACCGCGATCCAGCGCCACGTCGACGACTTCTTCGTCCGGATCACCCGGGACTGCCGGGACGCCGTCCGGCAGGTGCAGCGGATGCTGCGTGACCACTTCACGGGGCTGACCGAGGAGCTTCAGGAGGCCATCGTGCAGTCGTTCCGCAGCGCCAAGCAGGAGGCCGACACCGACGCCTCCCTGCGCGAGCAGCGGCAGCGCGAGATCCGGCTGAAGATGACCCGGTTGGCCGCGCTCTACGAGCAGGCCCAGCAGTTGACCGCCACGCGTTCGGCCCCGCTGCTGTTGGAGCCGCAGACATGACAGTGGGCCTGCGCCTGGACGAGGCGGCCTGGGGGTTGCTGCACCAGACCATCGACCTCTATCAGGGCAACCCCCGGGCCGTGGGGCAGCTGCGCAATCAGGTGGCCCGGTTGGAGCAACCGCTGCGCATCGCGGTTGCCGGGCCGTGGCGGTCGGGCAAGTCGACGGTGCTCAACGCGCTGATGGGCGAGGAGGTCGCGCCGGTCGAGAGGGCCGACGGTGTGTTCACCTGGTACGAGGACGGCCCTGCCCCGCGTGCCACCGCCTACCCGGCCGGTCAGCCCCCGCAGGAGCTGACGGTGGTCAAGTCGGCGACCGGGTTGCGGGTGGATCTCGGCTGGGACACCGGGGACGTACGCGACATCGTGGTGCAGTGGCCGACGCGCGCGCTTCGGCAGGTCACGCTGATCGACACCCCGGCGCTCCCGGGCGACGTCGAGCAGGGCCGGATGCCGTTGGTGGAGCGGGTGCTGCGGGACTCGGACGCGGTGTTGTACCTGACCCGTGACGGTCGCGACAGTGATCTGCGGATGCTGGAGGCGGGCCGGGACGGCGCCGTCGGGCAGGCCGCCCCGGTCAACGTGATCATTGTGTTGTCCCGGGCGGACGAGACCGGGGGAGGTCGGATCGACGGTCTGCTCAGCGCGCGTCAGCTCGCCCGGCGGCACTACCGCGATCCGCGGGTGAGCGCAGTCAGCGTGAACGTGGTGGCGTGCAGCGGGATGCTCGGCCTGGCGGGTCGGATGCTCGGCGAATCGGACTTCGCGGCGCTCGCGACGCTGGCCTCGGTGCCCCGGGCGGAGTTGGACGCCCACCTGATCTCCGCCGAGCGCTTCCTCCGTGGCGAGCTGCCGGTACGGCTGGAGACCGAGGTGCGCGGTGCACTGCTGGACCGGTTCGGAATCTTCGGTGTCCGGCTGGCGGCCACCCTGGTCCGCAGTGGCTTTGACAGTCGGGTGAAGCTCTCCGCCGAACTCATCCGGCGCAGTGGCCTCACCGAGCTGCGGGAGTCGGTGACCCGTTGTTTCATCGATCGCCGAGACACGCTCAAGGCCCGGTCCGCGCTGGCCGCGGTGGAGACGCTGCTGCGGGCCGAGCCCACCCGGGGTTCCGACGAGCTGGTCGGCGCGGTCGAGCAGATCCTCGCCGGTGCGCACGAGTTCCGGGAGCTGCGCCTGCTGGTGGCGCTGCGCAACACCCGGCTCGGGTTCGACGTGGAGCTGGCCGACGAGGCGCAGCGACTGGTCGGGGGCAACGGGGTGGGCCTCGCCGCCCGGCTCGGTGTCGAGCACGAGGCGACCGTGCAGCGGCTCTGGGAGGTCGCCGCTGACGCGCAGTGGCGGTGGCGGGACCGGGCCGAGGACCCACTGCTTCCGCTGGCGCAGCGGCGCGGGGCGCAGGTCGTCGCCCGCAGTTGCGAGGGAATGATCGCCGAGCTGGTCGCGGGCGGTCGCTGAGAGCAGCGGTCGTACCTGGCGTGATCTGAGGCGCGATGGGGGCGGCCGTCTCGGCCGCCTCCATCGGTGTCCGCGCAGGGCTCAGCGCGGTTGGTACGTCTGGCAGTCGGCGATGTCCTGCCCCGGGCCGACCCGGATGGACGGTGCGTGGCACTCCAACTCGGCGTTGTGTTGGCAGTCGCTGCGCTTGCAGGCTCCGACCTGGGCGATGACCCGGTCCAGCCCGCCCTTGGCCGAGGTGTCGATGAACGTGGCGCAGTTGGCGTTCTCGTGCCCGTTCTGCTGCCCGATGGTGATGGCGAACGCGTGGCAGCCATCGTGGTTGTAGCCGCAGTCGGTGACGGTGCACTCGTGAACCCGCGGCATCTCCAGCATGTCAGTCATCAGCGATCTCGCTTCCGTCGGTGGTGCCGGGCAATCCCAGTACCCGGCTCCGACGGGACAAATCCCCATCAGTCACCTCTTTCGGGGATATTTTGCATAGGCCAGGCTTACCTAACAGCTGTGATCTGCTTCGGTCATTTACCGAACGCGTCGGGCCGCGAGCGCGTCCACCGCACCTCGGGGGCCCTCCGCGCACGGATCGCAGCCGGAAAACCGTTATTCGATCTAGCTCTCGACAGTCGTCCCTGACCTGCGGAGATAACGCTCTCACGGATGGTGGGAGAGTGCTTGACGCGCCCGTGATCCGGACGCAACGATGCATTCACATGTCTCGTCCCACCACCGCCAGGCGTGATCGGCGCACGCCGTCCCTCGCACCGCGAAAGGACCCCACTGTGCGCAGATCCCTGAGATCGTGGCTCGGCCTCGCGCTGAGCACGATCCTCGTGGCCGGCGGCATCGTCGCCGCGCCGCCCACGGCCAGCGCCGCGCCGTTCACCGTGCTGGTCTTCAGTAAGACCGCCGGATTCCGGCACGGATCAATCACCCCGGGCATCACCGCCATCCAGCAGCTCGGCGCCGCCAACGGCTTCACCGTCGAGGCGACCGAGGACGCCGCCCAGTTCACCGACGCCAACCTCGACCGGTTCGCCGCGGTGATCTGGTTGTCCACCACCGGCGACGTGCTCAACGCCGCCCAGCAGGCCGCGTTCGAGCGCTACATCACCGGCGGCGGCGGCTACGTCGGCGTGCACTCCGCCTCCGACACCGAGTACGACTGGCCCTGGTACGGCGGGCTGGTCGGGGCGTACTTCGCCTCGCACCCCGCCGAGCAGAACGTCACCGTCAAGGTCGCCGACCAGGTGCACCCGTCCACCGCGACGTTGCCGCAGCGGTGGAACCGGTTCGACGAGCTGTACAACTACCGCACCAACCCCCGCGGCAACGTGCACGTGCTGGCCACGCTGGACGAGAGCACCTACACCGGCGGGAGCATGGGCGCCGACCACCCGATCTCCTGGTGCCAGAACTACTCCGGCGGCCGGGCCTGGTACACCGGCCTGGGGCACACCGACGCGTCGTACACCGAGGCGAGCTTCCGTCAGCACCTGCTCGGTGGCATCAGGACCGCGGCCGGGGAGGTCGACGCCGACTGTGGCCCCACCGTCACCAGCAGCTTCCAGCAGGTGGAGCTGGCCAAGGGCGCGGCCGAGACCGGTGAGCCGATGAGCCTGACCGTCCTGCCGGACCGGGGCGTGCTGCACACCTCCCGCAACGGCGTGATCCGGCACACCGACGCCGCCGGCAACACCAAGATCGCCGCGACCCTGCCGGTCTACACCGGAGACGAGGAGGGTCTGCAGGGCATCAAGGCCGACCCGAACTTCGCCACCAACCGCTGGGTGTACGCCTACTTCGCCCCGCCACTGAGCACCCCGGGTGGCGGCGCCCCGGCCACCGGCACGCCGGCCGAGTTCGCAGTCTGGGAGGGCGTCAACCGGCTGGCCCGGTTCACCGTCAACGCGGACAACACCATCAACCTGGCCAGCGAGACGCTGATCCTCAACGTGCCAACCAGCCGGGGCATGTGCTGCCACGTCGGTGGTGACATGGACTTCGACGCGGCGGGCAACCTCTACCTGTCCACCGGTGACGACACCAACCCGTTCGACTCGGCCGGCTTCACCCCGATCGACGAGCGGGCCGGGCGCAACCCGGCGTTCGACGCGCAACGCACCTCGGCGAACAGCAACGACCTGCGCGGCAAGGTGCTCCGGATCAAGCCGAGCGCCGCCGGGGGCTACACCATCCCGGCCGGCAACATGTTCGCCCCGGGCACCGCGCGGACCCGCCCGGAGGTCTACGCGATGGGCTTCCGCAACCCGTTCCGGATGAGCGTGGACAAGGCCACCGGCATCGTCTACCTCGGTGACTACGGCCCCGACGCGGGCACCGCGGACCCGAACCGGGGGCCGGCGGGCAACGTGGAGTTCGCCCGGATCGACCGGCCCGGCTTCTACGGCTGGCCGTACTGCACCGCCCGCAACGACGCGTACAACGACTACACCTTCCCGTCTGGCCCGTCCGGGCCGAAGTTCAACTGCGCGGGCGGGCCGGTCAACAACTCACCCAACAACACCGGCATCACCCAGCTGCCGCCGGCCGTCTCGGCGTGGCTGCCGTACGGCGGCTCCGGCTCGCCGCCGGAGTTCACCGGCGGTGGCCTGTCGCCGATGGGCGGCCCGGTCTACCGGTACGACCGAAACAACACCTCGCCCGTGGCGTTCCCCGAGTACTACGACGGGACCTACTTCGCCGGTGAGTTCGGTCGCCGCTGGATCAAGAACATCAAGCTCGACGCGTCCGGCCAACCGCTGAAGATCAACCCGTTCCCATGGACCGGCACGCAGGTCATGGACATGGAGTTCGGGCCGGACGGCGCGCTCTACGTGCTCGACTACGGCACCGGCTGGTTCAACGGCGACGCCAACTCGGCGCTCTACCGCATCGAGTACGCCCGCGAGGGCCGAGCGCCCGTCGCCAAGGCGTCCGCCACCCCGACCAGCGGCACCGCGCCGCTGACCGTGGCCTTCTCCTCGGCCGGCACGCTCGACCCGGACGGTGACCCGTTCACCTACGCCTGGGACTTCGACAACAACGGCACCACCGACTCGACAGCGGCCAACCCGAGCTTCACGTACACCACCAACGGGACCCGCAGCCCGACGTTGACGGTCCGGGACACCACCGGCAAGACGGCCACCGCGAGCGTGGTGGTCACTGTCGGCAACAGCGCCCCCGTGGTCACCGTGAACACCCCGTTGAACGGGCAGACCTTCACCTTCGGGGACGCCGTGCCGTTCTCGGTCACCGTCACCGACGCCCAGGACGGTGCGATCAACTGCGCCCGGGTGAAGGTGAACTACGTCCTCGGCCACGACTCGCACGGCCACCAGCTCGGCAGCGTGCAGGGCTGCTCCGGCGTCATCCAGACCTCGGCGGACGGCGAGCACGACACCGCGGCGAACATCTTCGGCATCATCGACGCCGAATACACCGACCTGGGCGGTGGTGGCCAGCCGCCGCTGACCACGCACACCCAGGCAGTCCTGCAACCTCGGGTACGCCAGGCCGAGCACTTCGGTGACTCGTCAGGTGTCCAGATCGTCGCCGGGGCAGCGGGGCACGGCGGCGCGGCGGTCGGTTACATCGACAACAACGACTGGATCTCGTTCCGCCCCTACAACCTGACCGGCGTCCAGTCGTTCAGCGCCCGGGTCGGAGCACCGGCCGGTGGTGGCGGCACGGTGGAGCTGCGGGTCGACTCGCCGACCGGGCCGCTGGTCGGTTCGGCCACCGTGGTCCCCACCGGTGGGTACGCCAACTTCGCCACGGTCACCGGTGGGGTCACCGCCCCGACCGGCACCCGAACCCTGTTCCTGGTCTTCAAGGGCGCTGGGCCGTGGTTCGACATCGACGAGTTCACCCTCTCCACCAGCCCCGGCGGTCCCGGACCGGACCCGGACCCGGACCCGGATCCCGAGCCGGGCGCCAACCTGGCCCGGGGCAAGCCGGCGCGTGCGTCCAGCTTCGAGGGCGCGTACGGCGCGGCCAACGCGTTCGACGGCGTGGCCGGAACCCGGTGGGGCAGCGCCTTCAGTGACCCGCAGTGGATCGACGTGGACCTTGGGGCCACGTACTCGCTCAACCGGGTCAAGCTGACCTGGGAGGCGGCGTACGGCAGTGGTTACCAGATCCAGACCTCGCCGGACGGGGTCAACTTCACCACGATCCGTACGGTGACCGGCGGCGACGGCGGGGTGGACGACCTGACCGGGCTCAGCGGCTCCGGCCGGTACGTCCGGCTCCTGGGCACCACCCGGGGGACCGCCTGGGGCTACTCACTGTTCGAGTTCGAGGTGTACGGCGGCACCGGTGGCCCGTCCGGCGGCAACCTCCTGCTCAACAAGCCCACGTCGACCTCCAGTAACGAGGGGGCCGACGTGTCCGGCGCCCAGGCGGTGGACGGCAGCCTCACCACCCGCTGGTCGAGCACGTTCTCCGACCCGCAGTGGATCCGCGTCGACCTCGGCAGTCCCACCGCGATCGGTCGGGTCAAGCTGAGCTGGGAGGCGGCGTACAGCAGCGCGTACCAGATCCAGACCTCTAACGACGGCACCACCTGGACGACGGTGAAGACGGTGACCGGCGCGGACGGCGGTGTGGACGAGCACACCGCGCTCGGTGCCAACGGCCGCTACCTGCGGATCAACGGCACCGCCCGGGGCACCGGGTACGGGCACTCGCTCTGGGAGGTGGAGGCCTACACCAGCTGAACCACCACCGTTGACGTGGCCGGCACGGTGATTCGTGCCGGCCACGTCCGTCAATGCAGCTCGTCGTCCTTGCATATACCGTGAGCTGGTCGTCTGGCTCTACGTCGCGGGCCTGGCGGCTGCCGCGTTGGCCATGGTGATCGCGGTGGCCACGCTCACTCCGGAGGTACGCCGACGGATCGTCGTCATGCTGCTGCCCGTGGCAGCCCTCGCCCTGGTGATCGACAGCGCCCTTGCCGGTTGGGTCACCTCGACCATGCACATGGGACACACCGTCCCCCTGGTGCCGGCTCAGTGGGCGATGCTGGTGCTCGTCGCGCCGGTGACCTTCCTGGCCGGGGCGCTACTGGTGCGGCGGCGAGAGGAGACCCTGCGGATGGTCGCCCTCGGCCGGAACGCCGACCGCGAGCAGCCATTGGGTCAGTGAGGTGGTCGGGTGTTCACCCGACGCCTGGCGGCTGGCCATCACCGGCGCGGAACACTGCTCGGGTCAGATAGTGCCGCGACTGCCGATCGAAGCGTCCGAGCAGATCGCGGGCGGCAGGCGGGACAACGGAGGCGGACGGATCGCCGCCGGTGAAGGCCGACACTGCGGCGAAGTCCGTGAATGTCATGGCGGTGAGAAATTCGCTGCCCTCGGCGGGGTCCAGCTCCTGCGGGGAACGACGCAGAACCCGAAGCTCCCGAAGCCCGGCCACCCCCCGGGCGAGGATCGCGGGCGCGATGTCCTGCGTCAACAGCCGATCGTAGGCGTCAGCGAGAGCGGGCTCCGTCCACCCGCTCCACAGTCGAAGAATCATGACAGCATGCTGTCATTCCAGTAGTAGGCTGTCAACGTGCGGTAAGGTGCTGCCGATGACCGAACGGAAACAGGACCGGGTCGACGCGTATCGGCTGCTGGTGGCAGACGTGTACGAACTGGCAGGCGAGTCTCGGCGCTCAAGCGAGGAGCTCGCCCGAGAAGAGGGCCAAACTGCCGCCCGATGGCACGTGATGAGCGTGCTCTCCGACGGTGCCCGCACCGTCGCGAGCGCGGCGCGCAGACTCGGCCTCGCTCGGCAGAGCGTGCAGCGAGTGGTCGACGACCTCGCCCGTGCCGGGATGGTGGAGTTGCACGACAACCCCGATCACCGCCGCGCGCCACTGGTGACACTCACGACGGCAGGGCTGGCCACGCTCACCGGCCTCCTGGAACGCTCCGACGCCGACCGCCGGGACGCCGTGGAACGAGCCGGCCTCACCCTCAGGGATCTCGAGAATGCGCGCGCGACGCTCAGGCGGTTGGTGGACGCCCTGCAGAGCCGGTGAACCGCCGCGACACTCACCTCACCTGCTCCCGGGCCGGCTCAGTCGTCGGCGACGGCCACCGGCTCCGAGCCGATGCAGCGCACCTTCAACTCGTACTCCCGGGTCGGCCCCCGAAACTTGACCTCGACGTCGTCGTCCGGGCCCCGGTCCACGTCCCTGACCCGGTAGCCCTGCGCGGGCGCCCAGGAGACGAGGCGTACGCCACCGGCACCGCACTCGGCCACGGCCGTGCCGCCGTCGGTGGCGAACCCCCGGCGGACCCCGGAGCTCGCGCTCGGCGTGGGGCTGGCCGTGCCCGGCCCGACTGAGGCGGTGCCCGTCGTGCCGGTGGGCACCGGCTCCGGCGAGGCGAGCGCCCGTTCGATCTCGGCCTCGCTGCGCACCCCACCCGGTGTGCCGGTGAGGCTCTCGCCAACCAACCGGATCGCGCCCAACCCGATCAGGGTCGCCACGGCGACGGTGGCCACCCACCCGGCGGCGACGAGAATCGAACGACGGCCCATGCTCTGACTATCCCCGATCCGTCCTTGTCGTTGGCACATCCGGACGCTAAGGCATGGTTAACGTGCGCCTCGCTGACTGCGGTAGCGGTTAGCCTGCCAGCTGTGGCCCGCCTGTTGCTCATCGAGGACGACCTGACCATCCGTACCCCGCTGATCCGTGCCCTGCGGGAACGCGGCCATGCGGTGGCCGCGGCCTCGACCGCGATGGCCGGGCTCCGCGACGCACTGGAGGACCGTCCCGATCTCGTCGTGCTCGACCTGGGCCTGCCCGACCTGGACGGACGCGAGCTGCTGCGGATGCTGCGCGCGGTCAGCTCGGTGCCGGTCATCGTGGCCACCGCGCGCGACGACGAGGCCGAGATCGTACGGGTGCTCGACGCCGGTGCCGACGACTACCTGGTCAAGCCGTTCACGGCGGCGCAGCTCGACGCCCGCGCCCGGGCGGTGCTGCGGCGGGGGCCCTCCGGTGCCGACGCGCAGGACCCGGCGCTCGTCGTCGGCGGGCTGCGCGTCGATCCCCGGGCCCGGCAGGTCACCCTGGACGGGGTGGTGGTCGAGCTGACGCCGCGCGAGTTCGACCTGCTGCACCACCTCGCCGGCCGGCCCGGCCAGGTGGTCACGAAGCGTGAACTGCTCACCGAGGTCTGGCAGATCCCCTACGGGGGTGCCGACAAGACCGTCGACGTGCACCTGTCGTGGTTGCGTCGCAAGTTGGGGGAGAACGCCCAGCAGCCTCGCTACCTGCACACCGTGCGCGGTGTCGGGGTGCGTCTCGAAGCGCCGGCGGCGCATCCGTGAGGGCGCGGCTCGCGTTGCTGGTCGCCGCGGTCAGTGTGCTGACCCTCATCGCTTTCCTGGTGCCGCTGGCGCTGCTGGTCCGCACTGTCGCCGAGGACCGGGCCACCGTTCGGGCCACCGCCGACGCGCAGAGTCTCGTGCCGGTGGTCGGCACCGCCGACGCGGCGACCATCCGGCTCACCGTCGAGCAGCTCGCCGCGGAGTCCGGGCGGCCGGTGAGCGTGTTCCTGCCGGACGGCACGGTGCTCGGCGCCCAGACCCCCCGTACGCCGGCGGTGGCCCTGGCCGCGCGTGGGCAGAGCCTCACCGGGGAGTCGGCGGCCGGCCGGGAGGTGGTCATCGCCGTGCAGGGCCGGGCGGACGGCACCGGCGTGATCCGGATCGTGGTGCCGCAGCACGAACTGACCGCCGGGGTCACCCGGGCCTGGCTGGTGCTCGCGCTGCTCGGCGTGATCCTCGTGCTGATCGGGCTGCTGGTCGCCGACCGGCTGGCACGCACCCTGGTCCGGCCGATCAGCGACCTCTCCGCCGTCTCACACCGGCTCGCCAACGCCGAGCTGGACGCCAGGGTCACCCCGGCCGGCCCGCCCGAGCTGCGCGAGGTCGCTGGTGCGCTCAACCACCTCGCCACCCGGATCCAGGTGCTCCTCGTCCAGGAACGCGAGCAGGTCGCCGACCTGTCCCACCGGTTGCGGACACCGCTGACGGCGTTGCGGCTGGAGGCGGAGTCGCTGCGCGACCCGGAGGACGCGGCCCGGATCACCGCCGCCGCCGATGGTCTCGAACGTGCGGTCACCGGGCTGATCCGGCAGGCCCGGTGGCGGCACTCACCGGCGGGCCCGGCCGCCTCGGACGCGGCGGCGATCGTCGCCGACCGGGTCGCGTTCTGGTCGGTGCTGGCCGAGGACACCGGCCGGGCCGTCACCCTCGACCTGGCACCCGGGCCTCTCCCGGTCGGTGTGGCAGCCGACGACCTGGCGGCGGCCGTGGACGCCCTGCTCGGCAACGTCTTCGCACACACCCCCGATGGAACGTCGTTCGCCGTCCGGCTCGCCCCGGACGCGGGGGAGGTGGTCCTCAGCGTCGCCGACGAGGGGCCGGGCATGCCGGCCGGCGCCGTGCGCCGGGGCGCGAGCGCGGCCGGCTCGACCGGCCTCGGCCTGGACATCGCCCGCCGCGCCGCGCAGACCGCCGGCGGTCGCCTGGAGTTGCGGACCGGCCCGCGGGGCGGGGCACAGGTGCTGCTGCGGCTCGGACCACCGACGTCACCGCGGCAGGCATAGCCGCTGCGGTCCCGGGTAGCTGCGAGTCATGGCGCGGTACACGAAACCCGAGCTCAGAGAGCAGATCAAGGAAGAAATCAAGTCCTCCGACAAGGGCGGCCGGCCGGGACAGTGGTCGGCGCGCAAGTCGCAGCTGGTCACCCAGGAGTACAAGAAACGTGGCGGGGGATTCCTCGGCGAGAAGGACGAGCGGCAGAAGTCGCTCCAGCGCTGGGGCAACGAGAAGTGGCAGACGAAAGAGGGCGACACGCGGGCGCGCAAGGGCGACACGACGAGTCGCTACCTGCCCAAGAAGGCCTGGGACGAGATGTCGGAGAGCCAGAAGCGCGCGACCGACACCAAGAAGCGCGAAGCCTCCCGCACCGGCAGGCAGTACGTCGCGAACACCGGCCCGGCCAAGCGAGCGCGTCGAGACGCCACCACGGCCGGCCGGATGACCGAGATGTCGGTCGCCGAGGCGGCAAAGCTGGTCCGGGGCCTCGACACGCGACAGCTCAAGGCCGCACTGCGCAACGAGCGTGCCAGCAAGGACCGCAAGACGCTCGTCCAGCGGCTCGAAGCGGAACTCAACCGGCGCGGCTGATTTGTCCGTCGACCGCCTTAACCTGGTCTTAGCGTCCCGACAGCGCGCTGCTATCCCGATTTGACCGATCCTCGGAGTTGACAACCGAGGAAAGGTGGACACCACCATGAAGCGCACCAATCTGCTTCTGGCGACGGTCGGCGGTTCGGCGGTGCTGGCGGTGGCCGGGATCGCGCTGGGCGTCAACGCCGCGAACGACTCGCGGACCGGCGGCACGACGCTCGCCGCGGCGACCGTCGCGCCGACGGCCACGGACGCGCCCGGGGCCAGCGGTTCGCCGTCGGCCAGCGGCACGCCGTCGGCCGAGACCCCATCGGGTACGCCGTCCAGCGGCACGCCGTCAGCTGGCACCTCGCCGGCGGGTAGCGCGGTCGACGAGAAGCGTGCCGGTGAGATCGCGCTCGCCAAGGCCGGTGGCGGTCAGATCGTCGAGGTCGAGTCCGAGCAGGAGCACGGTCGACCGGTGTGGAGCGTGGAGATCGTCGCTGGCGACATCGAGCACGAGGTGGACGTCGACCGGGACAACGGTTCAGTGGTCAAGGCCGAGCAGGAGCCGGTCGACGGCGACGATGATGCCGACGACAAGGACGACAACGACGACGACGACGACAACGACGACGACGACAACGACGACGACGACAACGACGACGACGACTGACCGTCCGGCGCCGCCGCCCGTCACGGGGATCCCCCGGGCAGGCGGCGGCGCTGGTCGTGGAGCAGGCGTGCCTCAGATGGCGACGCGTTGCTCCTTCACCGTCGGCTGGTCCTGGTCGAACTGGGTGCGGTACAACTCCTGATACCGGCCGCCGGCGTCGAGCAGGTCGCCGTGTCGCCCACGCTCGACGATGCGTCCGTCTTCGACGACGAGGATCTGGTCGGCCGCCCGGATGGTGGAGAGTCGGTGTGCGATGACCACGCTCGTGCGGCCGGTCAGGGCTTCGGCGAGAGCCTCCTGAACCGCGGCCTCGGAGGTGGAGTCGAGATGCGCGGTGGCCTCGTCGAGGATGACCACGCGTGGACGGGCCAGCAGCAGCCGCGCGATGGTGAGCCGTTGCCGTTCCCCGCCCGACAACCGGTACCCGCGTTCACCGACGACGGTGTCGAGCCCATCGGGAAGTGTGCGGATCAGGGCGTCGAGGCGGGCCCGCCGGAGCACCTCCCACATCTCGTCCTCCGTAGCGTCCGGCTGAGCGAACGCCAGGTTGGCGCGGATGCTCTCGTGGAAGAGATGCCCGTCCTGGGTGACGACACCCAGCGCCGTCCGGATCGACTCGGCTGACAGGTCGCGTACGTCGACGTCGGCGAGCCGCACCGCGCCGTCCTCGACGTCGTACAGGCGGGGGACGAGCTGCGCGATCGTCGACTTGCCCGCCCCGGAGGAGCCGACGAGGGCGACCATCTGCCCCGCCTCGGCGCGGAACGACACACCGTGCAGCACTTCCTCGCCGCCGCGGGCATCGAGCTTCACCACATCTTCGAGAGACGCGAGCGACACCTTGTCCGCCGAAGGGTAGCCGAACCGTACGTCGTCGAACTCCACCGCGACCGGCCCGTCGGGAAGCGGGCGGGCGTCGGGCCGGTCGAGGATCAGCGGCTTGATGTCGAGGATCTCGAACACCCTCTCGAAGCTCACCAGCGCGCTCATCACCTCCACCCGGGCGCTGGCCAGCGAGGTCAACGGCGCATAGAGGCGCGACAGCAGCAGCGCGAGGGCGACTACGGTGCCGGCGTCGAGGCTGCCCCGGAGTGCGTAGATGCCACCCAGCCCGTAGACCAGGGCCAGCGCCAGCGAGCCGACGACGGTGAGCGCGGTGATGAAGACCCACTGGAGCATGGCGGTACGGATGCCGATGTCCCGCACCCGACGCGCCCGTGCCGCAAACTCGGCGGACTCCTCGGCCGGCCGCCCGTACAGCTTGACCAGGGTCGCGCCGGGCGCGGAGAAGCGTTCCGTCATCCGCGTGCTCATGGCCGCGTTGTGCTCGGCCGCCTCACGCTGCAACTGGGCGAGCTTCGAACCCATCCGACGCGCCGGGAGAACGAAGATGGGCAGCAGCACGAGCGCCAGCACCGTGATCTGCCACGAGAAGCTGAGCATCACCGCCAGCGTCAGTGCCAGGGTGACCGCATTGCCGACCACCCCGGACAGCGTGTCGCTGAAGGCCCGCTGCGCACCGATCACGTCGTTGTTCAGGCGGCTGACCAGCGCTCCGGTGCGCGTCCTGGTGAAGAACGCCACCGGCATGCGCTGCACGTGGTCGAAGACGGCCGTCCGCAGCTGGACGATGAGCCCCTCACCGATGCTGGCGGAATGGAACCGCGTCACCAGACCCAGGCCGGCTTCGGCCAGGGCGATCACGGCGATCAGCACCGCCAACCGGATCACGACGCCGCTGTCGGCGCCATCCACGATGGCCTCCACCACCCGTCCGGCGAGGACGGGTGCCGCCACCGTGAGGACCGCCGTCACCACGCTCAGCAGCAGGAACCTGACGATCAGGGCCCGGTGCGGCCGCGCGAACTCCACGATGCGCTTCAGGGTGACACGGGACAGTGGTCGTTCTTCCTGCGCGTTCATCGCGTGGTGCAGAGACGTCCACGCGGTAAATTCCATGCTCATGCCTTACCTCCGATACCGGAGGTTAGGACCTCACCCGAGCTTGAGGTCAAGTCACCGCGCGGGGCGTTCCAGTTCGGCGCGGATCTGACCGAACACACCTCGCGGGTCATCCGTCCGGGTGAAACCGACGAGGGTCACCATGCCGAGCGTGTGCTGGTCACTCCACACGCAGATGTCGACAGGGATGCCCGTCTCGGCCTTGAGGATGCCGCAACCGGCCGCCCCGCCCAGCGGGCCTGGTTGGATCGGCCCCACGCCGGTGACCTTCGGCAGCCCGGCGAAGGTCTTGTTCAGTGTCGCGGTCGGGTCGGTGATCGTGCCGGACACCGCGCTGATCAGGATGACCCGCTGGTCATCGCTGGGAATGTGCAGCCCGCGCTCACGGGAGTACACCTCTTCGGCCCGGACGTAGGCGGTGCCCATCGCGCTGGTGGGCCCAGCGGCGAGCAGCTTCTTGAAGGTGCCCATCTGCTGCTCGGCGCGGTCGTGGAAACCCCGATCCACGGATTCGGTCCAGGTGCCCAGGAGCTTGGCTGGCTTGTCGATGCGCATCGCCGCAGCGGGGGCCGACGACTGCGTGGCCGCTGCCGGCGCGGGAGTGTCGGACTGCCCCGAGCACCCGGTCGTGAACAGCAGGATCGCCGACGTCAGCGCGCCGACGATGGTTGGGCCAACCGGCATCGTGCGCGTCATTGAGTCCCGCCCCCGTCTCAATTTCGCGCGAAAGATATCGCACGCCCGCTGTCCCGTTACTGGTGACCCGCTTGCGCGACGTGGTGGTCGCCACCACCCCGGATTTTGTGTTCACTGACTGGACGTAAACGCGGTCCTTCCCCTACCGGCGCTGTGGCGGCTCAGCCGTTGCTCAGTCAAGCCAGCAGATCACCGCAGCACCATCCCTGGCGGCTGCAGCGAAGAAGCTCTGGACGCCTGGCAGATAGTGGGCCACCCAGGCAAGTTTCCCGGGGCCTTCCCAGGGCCCGGGGTAGATATCGGCCCGGTTCAACTCCTGCGGGTCGACGCCCCGAATGAGGCCGTCTTCGGTGAGCGCGGCCAGTTCCGAGGCCGCCGTCGCTACTTGGGCCGGTGTCAGATAGGAAGGCGGCCCGTAGCCCCAGTCGTCTTCGAGGTTTTCCAGGAAATCGAACATCTCCTCGCTGTCGGGCTCGACGTCTGGCAACTCCACGAACCGCTCCGCGCCCGAGACCAGCGGAATCTCGAAGCCCAGCCGATCAAGTAGGAAATCAAGCCCGTCCCATGCCTTGTCGGTGGCAGCCCAGCGTTCGGAGTTGTCGTCCCGTTGCGTCATGGCGAGTTCGTAGGCCCAGCCGAGGTCGGCCCTCGCCTGCTCCAGTTCGTCCGGGGAAACGCGCAGCCAGTTGCCGTTCATACTCACCACGGCAGGCTAAACGCTGGTTACGACAGTTCCCCCAACAGCAGGCAAAGGTGTCCGGCAACGTGGCGGCGCACTGTACTACCGCAAGGTGCTCGTCACCGAGTGCCGTCGGCGCCGATCGCCGGCGTCCGGGGGCGCTGAGATCCGTGCATCAATCATGTCGCGGCACCGCGCCGTGATGCCGCCTTGTGTGATCCTGAGCCGGGTCCGTGATGCACCGAGGCGTCTCCGAATGCGCCGGGTGCGCCGGAGAGTAAGCAGAGGAGCCGTAGGCTCTGCGATCGTGCACAGCACCCTGACCGAGCACGCGCGGTGCCTCTACGGCGACGAGTACCGGCCTGCGTTGCAGTGCGGCCGGACCACCAGGAGCACTACTTCGTCGAAGAGCTGACTTTCGCGGACGCGGAGACCATTCTCGCGATGCTGCGGGAACTCTGCTCGAACCTGGTCGACGGACTTCTGCCGGTCTGGGTCCGCAATCTCGCTTACCGGCTTGTGCTCCTGCAGCGGCCGAACCAGCCGGCGCTCATGCGCGAGGCGGCCGACAGCCTGTACATGCACGGTCCCGATTGGGACAACCTTGCGACAGAGCTGCGCAGCCAGGCCGACGCGCTGGAAGGCCGCTGACTAGGACAGATGATGCACGTCTGAACGTGCGCCTGACCGAGGTCAGCTCCACCGATCTGCCGCGAGGCGCGCGTAAGGGCTCGGGCTACTCGCTTGCGGAGTCCCAGGCGTCTTCGAAGGTGGTTCGCGTGATGACGAACGGGCTCCAGTCCTCGTCAGGATCATCCAGGCTCGCCTGCCCCGAGGCCACCGAACTGGTCTTCGTCATATCCGGGCGAGGAGGCAGTTGGCTTGGCGAAGTCCCTGGCGGCGCGTTCGGAGACCGATCCGTCAGATGTGGATGGTCCGGCCCTCGTCGTCGGACGGCTTGTCGTCACGTGTGGAACGCGGATGCGGTCAGGACCGAGATGAAATCCGGGCTGTCACTGCGCTGCCTTCGGAGCGCTTCCCACGATAGATAACTTAACAACGATTCTGCGCGATCGGTATCGGGCAGACGACCGACTGCGCAGGTCAGCGGCGGTGGCTAAGTTCGCCCAATGCCCACGAACATGATCAGTGCGAGTTCCGCTGGCACCTGGACCCTCGGCGACCTGACCGTCAACCGGATCGGATTCGGCGCGATGCGCCTGACGGGCAACGGCAGCGCGGCGAGCGACCGCGCGCGGGCCATCGGAGTGCTGCGCCGGGCGGTCGAGCTCGGCGTGAACCACATCGACACAGCGGCGTTCTACTTCTCGCCGCTGCGGTCGGCCAACGAGTTGATCAATAGTGCGCTGTCGCCGTACGCCGATGACCTGGTCATCACCACCAAGGTCGGGCCGGGCCGCGACCCCTCGGGGGAATGGCTGCCGCTGGCCCGGCCGGACCAGCTGCGCGGGCAGGTCGAGGAGAACCTGCGCCAGCTCGGCCGCGACCATCTGGATGTCGTGAACCTGCGCCAGCACGGACTGGACTCGGTCGCGGAGCACTTCGGCGCGCTGGCCGAGCTGCGCGACGCCGGTCTGATCCGGCATCTCGGCCTGTCCAACATTCGCCCACATCACCTCGCACAGGCGCAGGCGATCGCCCCGGTGGTCTGCGTGCAGAACACGTACGGTGTCGACACCCGACGCACGCACGACGAGTTCGTGCGTACCTGCGGCGACCAAGGTGTCGCGTTCGTGCCGTTCTTCGCGATCGCTGGCGACGGACGTGAGGCCGGCGGTGTGGCCGCCAACGCGGCAGTGCAGGCCGTCGCGCGTACGCACGGCGCGACGCCGGCACAGGTGCGTATCGCGTGGACCCTCAGCCGCGGCCCGCACCTGCTGGCCATCCCCGGTACCGGCAACCCCGATCACCTGGTCGAGAACCTGGCCGCCGGGGCGCTGGTCCTGTCGCCGGACGATTTGGCCAGCCTCGATTAGCGGCCCCGGCAGGATGCGGCCCGGCCCCGGCAGGATGCGGCCCTGCCGCGAGCCCACGATCCTCCGACGGAAGGTCCGTCCCTGTGCAGGCAGCGACAACGCCCATTCCCACCCCGCCGCCCGACAGCTCATGGCTCGTCGCCCGAGGACTCATCCCCGGTCACGGCCCTCGGCGTGTCCTGGCCTTCGCGACCTTCGTCAACATGCTCGGAAGTGGCATCTTCATGGCCAGCGCCGTGCTTTTCTTCACCCGATCGGTCGGGCTTCCCCTTGCGCAGGTCGCTCTGGGCATGGGTATCGCAGCGTTCGTCGGGATGCTCGCCGGGATCCCGGTGGGGCATCTCGCCGATCGGCGGGGGCCGCGCGAGATCTATCTGCTGACTCTGATCATCCGTGCCGCCACCATGGCCGCCCTGGCCTTCGTTCACACGTTCTGGCTGTTCGTCGTGCTGGTCTGCCTGACCCAGCTCGCCCACTCAGCCGGTGGGGCGTCTCGCGGTCCGCTGGTGCGTGGCTTCGGCGGCACGAACCTGGCCCGGTACCGGGCCTATCTGCGTTCGGTCGCCAACCTCGCCGGATGTTGTGGCGCCCTCGCCGCCGGCGCCGCGGTGCAACTGGACACCCGTGCGGCCTACCTGGCCCTGGTCGTCGGCAACGCCATCAGTTTCCTGGCGTGCGCCGCGATCATCACTCGGCTGCCCTCGTTGCCGCCCATTCCAGTGCCCCAGATGACCGGGCGCTGGATCGCACTGAAGGACAAGCCCTATCTGGCAGTCACCGCGCTCGACGCCATCCTGGGAATTCAGGGCCAGGTGCTGGTCTTCGCGCTGCCGGTGTGGATCGTCTCGCAGACCCACGCGCCGCGCTGGTTCGTTGGAGTGGCCGTGCTGGTCAACACCGCCCTCGTGGCGTCACTCCAGGTCAGAGCGAGCCGGGGGATCGATACCAGTCCAGCGGCCGGTCGGGCCATGCGCCGCTCCGGGGTGGCGTTCCTGATCGGGATGGCCCTGATCGCCGCCACGGCGGCGATGCCCGGCTGGCTCGCCGTTACGGTGATGACGCTGGGGGTCGCCGCGCACACCGTCGGCGAGCTGTGGCACGCGGCGGGCTCACTCGAGTTGCAGTTCCGGTTCGCACCTGCGCACGCGCAGGGGCAGTACACGGGAATCTCCGGGCTCGGCACGGGCCTGGCCAACGTCGCCGCACCCTCCTTACTGGGCCTGCTCTGCATCGCCTGGGGTGCCCCCGGATGGCTGCTGATGGGTGGCATCTTCGTCGCGGTCGGGCTCGCCGCCCCGGCGGTCGTCCGGTGGGGCGAGCGAACGCGTCCGCACTCAGCGGAGGCCGTCTAGAGACCAGGGATCGTGGACGGCAGCAGCGCGGGTGGCGCCCGTCGACGGCGGCGCAGAAGGGCCCGATGTCGGGCATCGGCGCGACCGACCACTCGTGGAGTCGTCCCGAGGGCATGCCTCGTCACCCGGACAGGAGTGATTGCTCTCCGCTGGTCGTGTCTATGTCCGTCGGTGGTAGTGGTTGCGGCGGGGGAGTTGGTCGGGGTCGAGCCAGGCGGGCGGTATGAATTCGGGGTGGTTGTCGTCGCCGAGTCGGACGGTCCAGTCGTTGTGGTGGAGGTGTCGGTGGTGGTGGCCGCAGAGTAGGACGGCGTTGTTGAGGTTGGTGGGGCCGCCGTCGGCCCAGTGGTGAATGTGGTGGGCGTTGCACCAGCGGGGTGGTCGGTCGCAGCCGGGGAAGGCGCAGCCGCGGTCGCGGAGCATGAGGGCGCGGCGTAGTGGGCCGGTGATGAGGCGGCGTTGTCGGCCGACGTCGAGGACCTGGCCGGTGCCGCCGAGCACGGCGGGCAGGATCGCGGCGTCGCAGGCGAGTCGGCGCACCGTTTCCGGTGTGAGGTGCAGGCCGGTGTCGAGGGTGGCGGCGCTGAGTTGTCCCGCGAGGGCGTCGTAGCTGGTGGTGACGACGATTTGCGCGGGGTCGCCGCCGTGTTCGGGTAGCTCTCCGGTGCGCAGGCTGAGCCGGCAGAGGTCAGCGAGGGCGTCATGGCGGCGCTGCCCGGCGCAGCGCTGGTCGTCGGGGCCGGACGGGGCGGTGAGCGGGTCGATCGCGGCGCGCAGCAGGCCGGCGGTTTCGCTGTCGAGGATGCCGGTGAGTCGGAGTCGGCCGTCGGTCAGCGTGGACATCGTGACGTGGCGGTCGCGGTTGGTTCGGCGGGCGTCGGCGTCGAGTGCGGCCTGGGCGGCGGCGTCGGCGATGTCGGGTGCGACGTGGTCGAGGATGCGGGTGCTGAGCTTGCGCAGCAGGGTGGGGTCGAACTGCCCGGCCCAGTCGACCAGCACGCCGACGGCCTTGTCGGCCACCTCCGGCCCGGCGGTCGACTGCACGGTGGCGACGGTGTCGGCGATGACCCGCACCTGCTCCACGCTGACCGCGCCGGCCGCCAGCGCGCCCCGCACGGCCGTCGGGGCCGCGTCGACGCACGCCGCGAGATCGACCAACCGACGGGCTGCGGGAATGGTCAACCGCAGTCGCTCGCGCAACCAGACCGCGGTGCTGGAGGCGCCCTGCGCGACCGCAGTGCCCCGACCGTCCACCTCGCGCACCAACGCCAGCTTCACAGCGGCGAGACGCTGCTCCAAGCGATGCGCGGCATCGAGCGCCGCGACCAGCTCATCATCGGCGAGAGCCCAGACGGCGTCGTCAACGCAGGCAGCGACCGCGTCGTCTGCCTGCGCCAACTCCTCGACCATGACCACACACTAGAACAGGTGTACGACAACTTTCAGTGGCAATGATCGATCGCTATGAGGCGGAGCCGAGAGGTTCCTGGGGGTTGTTGAAGGGCCTGGCCCAGGTGATGACGCGGTCGATGGAATCGCGGGTGAGGCCGATCGCCGGGTCGGTGGTGATCAGCAAAGTGGGGCTGGTACGCCTCGCGGCCCAGACGTGGGCTTCGGGCGAGTGAAGGTCGTCAATCCATGTTGCGGGCCGTTGCTGGGCGTAGGCGGCAATGAGTGGGATTTTCTCGCTGGGGTGGAACGGTGTGCACGGCATGGTGACCACCGGCAGGGGAGTGATGTGCAGAAGCGGAGCGAGGAGTTGGTTTGCTTCATCGTTCCAGCTCGTGGCCCAGGCTATGTCCAGGACGGCACTCGCTTCGGTGATCCAGGTGCCGTGTACGGGGTTGACACGGACGGGTTCCTCTCCGGGGAACAGGCGGTGCTCGGTGTAGCCGGCCGGCGGTTGAGGACTGCCGTACGGGTTGAGGACACCGTCGATGTCGAGCAGCAGCAGGGGGCGGGTTATTCGCACGTCACGACGCCGTGTTCAGACGGAGGGGAGACGGTCGCCTCCATCACCCGCCCGGCGAGGATCGGTGCCGCCAGATGCGGACCACCGGCGCCGCGCTCAACAGCAGGAGGCGGCACTTGACCAGCGGTGACGGTCACAGGCCGGCGTGCATGGTCAGGCTCTGCCGCAGGTGGAGCTTCGGCCTGGACCCGACGATAGAGCCGACGACCTCGCCCCCACGGAACACCAGCAGCGTCGGCAGGGACATGACTGCGTAGCGCCGCGTGGCCTGCGGGTTGTCGTCGGAGTTGAGCTTGGCGATGACCATCCGGTCGCCGAACTCCTGTGCCAGCTCGACGAGGCTCTTCTCGATCATCTTGCACGGCGGGCACCACTCGGCCCAGAAGTCGACCACGACGGGCCGGTCGCTGGCCAGCACCAGCTCGGCGAACGTGTCGTCGGTGACGGTGATCAGGGAGCTGACGCTCGTTTCCTGGGGCATGTTTTCTCCCGGTGCTCGATGGCGTGGGTGAGCTGGGTGTGCAACTGCTGACGGACCGCTCCGAGCCGATCGAGGTAGTCGTCGACCTCGGCGAGCTTGCGTCGCAGCACCAGCACGGAATCCGGACAGACGTCACCGGACGCGTTGCCCGCTCGCAGGCAGGCGACGAACGGTCGGACGTCGTCGAGGCCGAAGCCGACGTCGAGCAGCGCCCGGATCTCCCGGACGACCCGCAGCTCCGCCTCGTCGTAGACGCGGTAGCCGTTCGCTGAGCGCTGCGGTTGTACCAGACCGTGGGCTTCGTAGTAGCGCAGCGTTCGGGTGCTCGTGCCGGCCCGTTCCGCCAGCTCGCCGATCAGCATCAGACCTCCTCGACCAGCCTGTCGCGACCAGGCTAAACCTTGTCGTCAGCGTCAAGGCAAGGCTGCTCCCGAACCCAGCCCCGAGCCCGAACCCGGCCCGAGCCCGAACCCAGCCCCGAGCCCGAACCCAGCCCCGAGCCCAGGCCCAGGCCCGAGCCCAGGCCCGAACCCAGGCCCAGGCCCAGGCATGGCTCAGGGCGCCGCGATGCGGCGCCCTGAGTCTCTGTGCGCTAGCCGATGCGGAACTGGTCGCCGTAGACGGCGAACACCAACGGCGTGTTCAGGTTGAAGTTGCCGTTGTTGAGGAACACCCGCTGGGCCGTGTCGACCCGGGACGTGTCCGAGTGGGCCGCTTCCTTCTTCATCTCGATGACCCGCTCGTCGAGGAAGGCGTTGAGCCAGGTCCGCTCGTCGCCGCCCTGCGCCGGGGGCTTCGCCCGAGCGAGGGCGCGGTTGCGGATCTGGCGCATCCCCTCGTACCCGTGCATGACCGCCGCGTCGTAGTAGGCGAACTGACCGAGCGCCCGGACCTGGTCGTTCTTGCCGTCGCGTACCGATGGGTTGAAGTAGACCCGGTCCCGCTCGGCCTCCTGTGCGGCTTGGAACACCGAGTCGTTGGCCGCGGTCCGCCAGTCGCGGGGGAAGTTGGGGTCCAGGCCGGAGTGCGAGGGGGTGCCGTTGACGGCGCGCAGCGCCGGCAGGTAGCCGGCCAGCACGTTGCCCGGCTTGGTGCGCGTGTACGCCTCGACCAGTTCGAGCATGTCGCCGGTGCCGGAGCAGAAGCCGATGATGCCGGCGGTGTAGCCGCGCCCGTCGCCGATGTCCTCGATGTAGGAGAACTGCGCGCGCCAGTCGAGCGAGGAGTTCTCCGCAGCCGAGACGAGCTGCATGGCGACGTCCTTCTTCGCCGGGTCGTCGAGGTTGGTCCCGGCCGGGGTGGTGGGCGTTGGGGTGCCGCCGCCGGGCAGGGTCCACTGCTGGTTGGTGGTGCCGCCGCAGGTCCAGATCTGCAACCGGGCGCCGTTCGCGGTGCTCCGGTCGGTGACGTCGAGGCACTTGCCGGAGCCGGTGTTGACGAGCGTGCCGTTGCTGGCGGTCCACGTCTGCGCGCCGGTGCCGTTGCAGTCGTACAACTGGATCTTGGCGCCGTTGGCGGTCGACGCGGCGGTCACGTCGAGACACTTGCCGAGTGCCCGGATCGAGTTGTCGGTGTTGCCGACGGTCCACGTCTGGGCCGCGCTGCCGTTGCAGTCGTAGAGCTGGACCGCCGTGCCGTTGGCCGAGTTGGCGGCGGCCACGTCGACGCACTTCCCGCCGAGGCCGGTGATCGGGCCGGCGGTCGCGGCGCTGGCCGACGGCAGACCGTAACCGATCGCGGCGACGCCCATCAGCAGGGCGCCCACGACGTAGGCGGCTGTTCTCTTGTGAACCATGGTGTTCCTCGGGGAAGGGGCGGCGTGCCGCCGGCCGGTCGGTGGCCCGGCGCGGCGGTTCGGCCCCGGCGGGCACCGCGAGCATCAGGAAACTGTATTAACAGATATCAGTACGTTCGTGCGTCGTCAATCGACGAGCGCAGGCCGTGACGACGCATGTTCATCTCGTTGACAGGCACCCGAGAGCTCGATGCCCGGCCCGCCCAGTTGGATGTCGTCAGCAGTGCCGCGGTCCCGGGCGAGACGACCCGGGACGGCACCGACACGCAAGGAGCGTTCCATGGCAGTCCCCCTCCGCCGTACCCCGTCCCTGTGGGCCACGGCCGCCGCCGTGCTGGCTGTGGCGGCGTTGTCCGCCTGCGGCAGCGCCGACGCCGCCGACCCGGTCGGCGCGCCGAGCGCCGCCGCGCCGACCGAGGCCACGCCGACCGGCGCCGCGCTCCCGGCGGTCAAGGGCAAGCTGCGCGGGTACGGCACGGTGCGGCAGCTCAGTGAGGCCGCGGACCTGGTGGTACGGGGTGAGGTCGAGGCGACCGGGTTCCGGGTGGACGAGGTGCTGCGCGCGGCGAACGGATCGGCAGTCGGTGCCGGGACGCGGATCACGCTCGCCAGCCTGGATCGCGGCGTGGCGGACATGGCCCAGATGTCCACGCTCACGGCGGGTCAGGTCGCGGTGCTCTACCTCGCCAAGGACACGGCGGCCCCGACGTTCCGCACGCTCAGCGGCGACTTCGGGGTGTTCGACGTGACCGGGACCGGTGACGACGCCGTCGCGGTGTCCCGCTCGCAGACGATGGCCGTCAGCGGCCTGGTCGACGAGGACCCGACCGCGTCCGGCCACGGTTTCCGCACCACCCTCGGCCAGCTCCGCGCCGTCGCCGCCCAGGTGAAGTAGGACGACGACTGGAACGCGGACGGCACCCACCGGGTGCCGTCCGCGTGCTCACTGCTCGCGGTAGGTGGCCAGATCGAAGTCGGCGTACGCGCCGTCGCCGCCGAGGTCCTGCACCCACAGGCCCAGGAACGCCCCGGTGAAACCCCACGCCGCCGGCTCACCGTCGATGATCAGCGCGGCGTGCTCGTCGGAAAGGATCGTCGCGTCCAGGTCGACCGGTAGCCGCTGCCAACCGGCGCCGAGGTCGTAGTCGAAACGCACCACCGGCCCGTCGAACACGGCCCGCAGGCCGACCCGGTCCACGCCGCTGGCGTCGACGGTCAGCTCGGGGTGCGGCGTGCGCCGCCCGTTGTCGGAACTGAGCAGCTCCAGCACCGTCCGTCCGTCGTCGGCGCGGGTCAGGTAGAGGTGGTGCCAGTTGAGGGTGTTGTAGTAGGCGGTGATCCCGGCGAGCTGGCGGTGGTCGACCGGGTCGAACTCCAGCACGGTCTCCAGGGAGCAGTGCATCGCGCCGACGCGTCGCCCGACCAGGCTGGGGGCCTGCCGACCGACCGGTGACTGCCCGCCGTGGATGCGAAGGTGTGACGGGCGGCTGTGCAGGTCGACCCAGTCCGCGGTGGCCGGCCGGCGCAGCGTCGACCAGCACAGGCCCAGCTCGGGGGCGTCGAAGTGGTCGGTGTCGGGCTCCGCCGGCCACGGGTGCGCGGGCAGGTCCGGTGCGACGACCTCGTCTGCCGGCACCCCTCCGGCGATCTGCGGCCAGCCGTCCGCCGGCCACTCGACCCGCTGGATCGCGGTCTCCCGGCCGAGCACACAACTGCCCAGCGGGGAGTAGGGGCGGCCCACCAGGTGGGCGAGGTACCACTCGCCGTCCTGCGTACGGACCAGGCTGCCGTGACCCGCCTTCTGCAACCGCAGTTCGGGGCGGCCGACGGAGGTGAGCAGCGGACCGTCCGGGTCCACCTCGTACGGCCCGAACAGCTCCCGGGACCGCGCCACGGTGACCTGGTGCTCCCAGCTGGTGCCGCCCTCGGCGGTGATCAGCCAGTACCAGCCGTCGTGCCGGTAGATGTGCGGGCCCTCGGTGACCCCGACCGGGGTGCCGGTGAACAGGATGCGCGGCCGGCCGACCAGACTGCGCGCGGCCCGGTCGTACTGCTGGATCTCGATGCCGCCGAAGCGGTCCCGACCGGGTCGCCAGTCCGCGCTCATGCTCAGGAGCCAACTGGTGCCGTCGTCGTCGTGGAACAGCGCGGCGTCGAAACCGCGCCCGTGCAGCTTCACCGGATCCGACCAGGGGCCGGTGATGTCCTCGGCGGTGACCAGGAAGTTCTGCGGGTCCCAGTAGCCGCTGGCAAAGCTGGCGACGTCGCTGTAGACGAGGTGGAACTGGCCGTCGTGGTACGTCAGGTCGGGTGCCCACACCCCGTTGGAGTCACCGCAGCCTCGCAGGTCGAGCAGGCGGCGGTCGGTGATGACCCCGCCCAGGGTGCGCCAGTTCACGAGATCACGCGAATGGTGCACACGCACGCCCGGATACCACTCGAACGTCGAGGTGGCCAGGTAGTAGTCGTCCCCGACGCGCAGGATCGACGGGTCCGGGTGGAACCCGGCGAGGACGGGATTGCGGATCGACCGGGTAGCGGTCGCCACGTTAGCGATGTCGGTCGACACGATGGCTCCTCTGGACGGGGCTGTCTGGAACTTCCGGAAACTTGCGGTCCCGGATCGCTGGAAGTCGTGACTACGCTAGCCGGTCTTTTCGCAATAGGACAGAGGTCTTGACCGTTGCGGAAACAGCTCGTAGCGTGCCGGCCATCGACCGGTAATACCGGCGAAGCTTTGAAAGTTCCGGAGATCCATAGGTTCCACCCCGCCGGCTCGGCCGGCGTCCGAGCACCCCGTGAGTCCCCGAAGGGATGGATCATGACCACACACCTTTCCCGCCGAACGCTGCTCGGCCTCGCCGGTGCCGGCGCTGGCGCCTACCTGCTGAGCGCCTGTAGCGGCGACGAGAAATCCAGCGACCCGAACGCCCCGCAGACCATCAACTGGTGGCACATCCAGAACACCGACCCGATGCTGCCGGTCTGGGCCGCGATGGCCAACGAGTACAAGACCGCGCACAGCAACGTCACGTTGACGATCCAGCCGCTGGAGAACGAGGCCTTCAAGGCCAAGCTCACCACCGCCACCCAGGCCGGCGACCCGCCGGACCTGTTCCAGTCCTGGGGTGGCGGCGTGCTCAAGCAGCAGGTGGACGCGGGCCTGGTCAAGGACCTCACCGACGACGTGAAGGATCTGGTCGGCGGCATCCTGCCCGCCGCCATGCAGCCCTACACGATCGACGGCAAGGTCTACGGCATCCCGTTCGACATCGGCATGGTCGGGTTCTGGTACAACAAGGACCTCTTCACCCGTGCCGGCATCACCGAGGCTCCCGCCACGTGGGCTGCCCTGCTCGACGCGGTCCGCAAGCTCAAGACCGCCGGCATCACCCCGGTCGCCCTGGCCGGCAAGGACAAGTGGCCGGCCCACTTCTACTGGTCCTACCTCGCCATGCGCATCGGCGGCGTGGGCGCGTTGCAGAAGGCCGTCGACGACAAGAACTTCGACACCCCTGATCTCGCCGCCGCCGGCGAGCGGCTCAAGGAGCTCGTCGACCTGCAGCCGTTCCAGAAGGGGTTCCTGGGCGCCGAGTTCGGCTCGCCCGACGGGCAGGCCGCCACGATGGGCAACGGCGGCGCGGCCATGGAGCTGATGGGGCAGTGGGCACCGGCGGTGCAGGCGTCCAGCTCCACCAGCAAGAAGGGCCTCGGCGACAAGCTCGGCTTCTTCCCGTTCCCGGCCGTGGACGGCGGCAAGGGCTCCGCGACCGAGGTCTTCGGTGGCGGCAACGGTTTCGCCGTCGGCAAGGACGCGCCGGCCGCCACCATCGACTTCCTGAAGTTCCTGCTCAGCGCCGAGAACCAGAAGCGGTCCGCGCAGACCGGCGCGGTGCTGCCCACGGTGAAGGACGCCACCTCGGCGATCAGCGACGCCAACAACAAGGTCGTTGCGGAGACCCTGGCCAAGAACACCGGCTTCCAGCTCTACCTCGACCAGGCGTACGCGCCCGCGCTCGGGCAGCAGATCAACGACAGCGTCGCCGAGATCATCGCCGGCAAGAAGTCGCCGGCGGCGATTCTCAAGGACATCACGCAGGTGGCAAAGACCGTCTGACCGTGATCCATCACCCATCCGTAGCCGGCCGTAGAACCCGAGTGGAGCAGGCATGACCAGGCCATCGACCGTGTCGGACACGAGGCGCGGCGACACGGCGACCGATCCGCCGGCACCGGGGCCGGGCACCGCGCGACAGCGCGGCCGCCAGCCCCGGCCGGGCCGGGGTGGCGTCCTCGCCGTGTTCCTGGCGCCTGCCCTGGCGCTGTTCCTGCTACTTGTCCTCGCCCCCATCGTGGTGGCCGGCTACGCCAGCCTCTACAAGTGGAACGGCTTCGGGCTGCCGGAGAACTTCATCGGGCTGGACAACTACACCCGCGCCTTCGGCGACCCGACCTTCCGCGGCGACCTGCGGCGCGGCCTGGTGCTGGTGGTGTTGTCGCTGGTCGTGCAGCTGCCGGTGGCGCTGGCCCTGGCCATGCTCCTCAACCAGCCGATTCGCGGCCGGGCCATCTACCGGCTGATCTTCTTCGCCCCGTACGTGCTCTCCGAGGTCACCACGGCCGTCCTGTTCACCCTGGTGTTCTCACCGAACCGAGGGTTGGGCGAGGGTGTCTCCCGGTGGCTGGGCGCCGACGCGGGCGCGGTCTTCGCCGACCCGGACACCGTGCTGTTCGCCGTCTTCCTGGTGGTGTCCTGGAAGTACTTCGGCCTCTACATGATGCTCTTCCTGGCCGCCCGGCAGGGAATCCCCAAGGAGCTGTCCGAGGCCGCGGTCACCGACGGCGCCACCGCCTGGCAGGCGTTCCGGCACGTCACCCTGCCCCTGCTCGGCCCGACGATCCGGATCAGCGTGTTCCTGTCCGTCATCGGCACCATCCAGCTGTTCGACATGGTGTGGGTGCTCACCGGCGGTGGTCCGATCCACTCCTCGGAGACGCTGGCCGTCACGATGTACCAGTTCGGCTTCCGCCGCTTCGAGGTCGGCTACGCGAGCGCCATCAGCATCGTCATGTTCCTGCTGAGCCTCGTCTTCGCCCTGTTCTACCAACGCATCGTGCTGCGTCGTGACACCGCGGGCGCGATCACCAATCAGGGAGGCCAGCGATGACCGCCACGGCGAGCCGTGCCCAGCGGACCCGCAGCGTCGTGCTGCACCTCGTCTGCATCGCCGTCGGCGCGCTCATCGTCGTGCCGGTGTGGTTCGGTGTGCTCGGCGGCTTCAAGGACAACGGTCAGCTGTCCACCAACCCGCTGGGCTGGCCCGACCCCTGGGTGCCGAACTACATCGACATCCTGAGCAACGGCGTGTTCTGGCGGCAGCTCGGCAACAGTCTGCTCATCGCCGTGAGCAGCACCGTCATCGTCGTCGGCGCGGCGGCGATGGCCGCGTTCGTCTTCGCTCGCTACGCCTTCCGGGGCCGCGAGTTCCTGGTGACGCTGTTCGCGATCGGCCTGATGTTCCCGTTCGCGGTGGCCATCCTGCCGCTGTTCGTCCTGCTGCGCGGCATGAACCTGCTGGACAACCCGCTGGGTGTCATCCTGCCCCAGGCCGCCTTCGGGCTGCCGATCACCATCATCATCCTGCGCCAGTTCTTCCGTACCATCCCGGCCGAGGTCGAGGAGGCAGCCGTCCTGGACGGCTGCGGCTCGTTCGGGTTCTTCTGGCGGGTCCTGCTGCCGATGGCCCGTCCGGCCCTGGCCACCGTGTCGGTGCTGGCCATCGTGACCAGCTGGAACAACTTCATGCTCCCGCTGGTCGTCTTCAGTGACCAGAGCTGGTGGACCCTCCCGGTCGGGGTGCAGGCCTTCCAGGGCCAGTACGCCGACGACACCGCACGGGTGCTCGCGTACGTCGTGCTGTCCATGCTGCCTGCCCTGGGCTTCTACGCCGTGGCCGAGCGTCAACTGATCGGCGGCCTGACCGGCAGCGTCAAGGGATGACACCGCGTCACCGCGAGCAGACCTGACGCTTCCAGCACGACGAAGGGGGGACCGTGGGCACGGAGAACGGCCGAAACGTCACCATCGCCATGATCGCGAGGTTGGCCGGTGTCTCCGTGCCCACGGTCTCCCGCGTCATCAACGGTCGCTCCGACGTCGCCCCCGACACCCGGGAACGCGTCGAGGCGCTGCTCAACCGGCACGGCTACCGCCGCCGGTCACCGGCCCGGCGCACCGACGCCGCCCTCATCGACCTGGTCTTCAACGACCTGGACAGCCCGTGGGCCGTCGAGATCATCCGCGGGGTGGAGGACGTCGGTCAGACCAGCGGCGTCGGGACCGTCGTGTCGGCCATCCACTGGCGCATCTCCTCGGCCAAGCAGTGGCTCGACAACATGCGGACGCGTTCCACCGAGGGCATCATCTTCGTGACCTCGATGGTCAACCCGCCGTTGCAGGCCGAGCTGCGCCGCCTGCACCTGCCGGTGGTCATCATCGACCCCGCCGGTGTGGACCCCCAGGAGTCACCCACCATCGGCGCCACCAACTGGGCGGGCGCCCTGAGCGCCAACCAGTACCTGATCAACCTCGGCCACCGCCGCATCGGCTTCATCGCCGGCCCACCGCACCTGATGTGCAGCCGGGCCCGGATGGACGGCTACCGGGCCGCCCTCGGCGCCGCCGACATCCCCATCGACGATGCCCTCATCCGGCCCGGCAACTTCTATCACGAGGCCGGGTTCAGCGCGGGCACGCAGCTGCTGGCCCTGCCCGATCCGCCCACCGCCATCTTCGCCTCCAGCGACCAGATGGCCCTCGGCGTCTACGAGGCGGTCCGCAAGCGCGGCCTGCGGGTGCCCGACGACGTCAGCGTTGTCGGTTTCGACGACCTGCCGGAGGTCCGCTGGTGTTCACCGCCGCTGACCACCGTCCGTCAACCCCTCGCCGAGATGGGCATGCTGGCCGCGCGGACCGTGCTGCGCCTCGCGGGCGGCGAGAAGACCGAAAGCCCCCGGGTCGAGCTGGCCACCGAACTCATCGTGCGCGACAGCGCCGCACCGCCGCGAGAGTCCTCGTCGGGGCGGCCCCGGTCGTGACACCGTTCAGCCGCCACGGAGAGCGTCGTCGACGCCCGTCTCCCGTCGGCCGAGGTGCGCCGGGTCCCGACGGGACAGCAGATCCACTGCTGCCTTCAGACAGGCGCCGTTCTCCCGGGACGAGCTGACCCGCCAGGTCTGCGCGTACCGTCTCGCGGTCTCGTCACCCACTCCGCTGGCGTCGATGCCGAGGCCCCTGCACAGTGCCACCGCGCGGGGGAGATGGAACGACTGGGTCACGACCGTCGCGCGCCGTACCCCGAAGATCCGCTCAGCCCGCGCGCACGAGTCGTACGTGTCGAAACCGGCGTGGTCGAGCACGACCTTGCGCGCCGGCACGCCCCGGTCGACCAGCCAGCCCAGCATCGCGGCAGGCTCGTTGTAGTCCGCGTTCATGTTGTCACCGGACACCAGGATCGCCCGCACCTTGCCGGCGTCGAAGAGCCGTCGCGCGATCTCCAACCGGGCCGCGAGGAACGGCGACGGGTTGCCGTCGGTGTCCACCTTGGTCCCCAGCACCAGGGCGACGGGCGCATCCGGCACGGTTGCCTCGCTGTAGAGGTGGCCGTCGGCCGCGTCGCGGATCCACACCACGCTGGCCACCGTGCCGCCGGTCAGCAGCACCGCACCGACCACCACCGCCACGAAGGTACGACGAGCGAGGCGCCCGCGATTCCCGTACCACCGTCTGAGCGCACCGGACCGTCCCCGCATGCCGAGAGAGTATTCGGGCCGTGCTCACGACGTCCGGCCCGGGGCTGACCAGCACGGCCCTTCGGGTCTGGCTTTCGTTGCTAGGGTTTCGTGGGCCAGGACGGGGAGGCTGCGGGATGTCAGACGATGCCGGGGACAGCTGGACCGCGCGGCGCGCCGACCATGACGAGCGGTGACCGGCGCTTCCGCGACCTCGCCTCCCAACTCACCAGCGACATCCAGAGCTACGCCCCGGACTGCCTGGAGTTGTTGCAGTGCATCGACGACGTGGTGTCCGGGCGTTCCGCGTACGAGGAGTACGAGGGCAACTCCGCCGTCGTGCGCTGCACGCCGACCGGTGTCACGGTGGACAGCCTCGGGCCTGTCCCGTCGGGTACGACGTACACGGTCGACGAGGCGCGCGAGGTCATCCTCACCTACTTCGACTTCCTGGCCCCGTCCGTGCAGGACAGGAAGCGGCACCTGGCGACCTGGGAGCAGGAGCACGGCGGCCCGTTCCCCGGCCGTCACCTGTTGCGCCTCGACGGCTGAGGCCCCCTCAGCTTCGGGCCCACCGCTGGCTGGCGCCGCCGTTGCAGGTCGACAGGACCACCTGGGTGCCGTTGGCGGTCGCGGCGGCGTTCGGTGCGAGGCACAGGCCGGACTGCACCCCGGTGACCGAGCCATCGGTGTTGAGGTTCCACTGCTGGTTGGTGCCGCCGTTGCAGTCCCACAACGCCACCTGGGTGCCGTTCGTCTGCGACCGGGACGGGACGTCCAGGCAGCGGCCGGCGTTGACGTTGCGCAGCGGTCCGGCCGTGCCGCCCGGCGGCGGGGTGGTGGGGCTCGTGGTGTCGAGGCCGAGGAAGCGGACGGCCTGGGCGGCGTCGAACGGGATGGAGTGGCCGTACCCCTGGAAGCTGATCGCCTCGACGGGTGCCGTGCCGCCGGTGCCGCCGTAGCGGGTGCGGGTGGCGCTGGTCTGCGGGGAGTCGGTGTAGCTGGGGGTCTGCGAGACGCCGTGGACATTGGTCCACTGCTTGATCTGTTCGCCGAAGTTGACGTAGCTCAGCGTGGTGTCCGTGGTGCCGTGCCAGATCTGCACCCGGGGACGCTTGCCGATGTATCCCGGGTACGCGTTGCGGACCAGGTCACCCCACTGCTGCGGGGTCCGGACGATCCGCCCGCCGGAGCACTCGCTGTTCCACTCCGCGCCGTTGGTGGTGGCGAAGCATCCGAACGGGACACCGGAGGAGCTGAATCCGGCGTTGAACACCTCCGGGTAGAGGCCGAGCATGACGTTGGTCATCATGGCGCCGGAGGAGAACCCGCCCACGGCGATCCGGTTCGCGTCGACCGGGTAGCGACTCCGGACGTGGTCGACCATGGACTTGAGGCCGATGGGGTCGCTGCCGCCGTCACGCCGGAGGGCCTGCGGTGAGGAGACGTCCCAGCACTTGCTGCTCCGGGTCACCGACGGGTAGATCACGATGAAGCCGTAGCGGTCGGCCAGGGTGCTGAGCCCGAACCCGGTGTGCACCGCCGGGCCACTGCCGGTGCAGTAGTGCAGCGCGAGGAGCAGGGCCGGCTGGGCCGCGACCCGGTCCGGCACGTACAGGTGCATCTGGAGGTTCGTGGGGTTGGTGCCGAAGTTGGTCACCTGGGTGAGCGTCGCGGCCGACGCCGGGGTGGCGACAGTGACCACGGCCGTCATCGTCGCCAGGGCCGTGGCCAGCGCGGCGGCCAGCAGGGCGATCCTTGATCTCATCGGCGGTTCCTCTGGTCGTGAGCACTGACGCTGCTCGCCTCGCATCGACTGTGAGCGATAACATGCCGGTCGTCAAGTTGTAACGTATGACGTCTTTGGCGGGTCCACCGCGTCTGCGTCGGTGCCGCTCCGGTTGGGCCCCCTTGAGATCTTCGATCCGACCGTGACATTCTTGGCCGTCGATTGCTTGCCGCGCCTGCGGGGGCCGACGCCCGTCCACTGGGCAGCCGGGATCCGACCAGGGATCCCGGGGGACGGGGCACGAGCGATGGGACACCGGGGCCTGTCCGTCCACGAGTCCGCCCCGCCACCGCGTCACATCCGTCCGGCTGGGCGACTCACCGTCGTTCACCGCGAAGGAAATCCGCCCATGAACCTCCCGAGAAGCCGCGCGACGCTGCTGGCGAGCCTGCTGCTCGCCGCGACCGCGCTCTCCGGCGTCAACCCACCCAACGCCAGCGCCGCACCCGACCCGGCCGCCGTCGCCGTCACCGTCGACGCCCGGGCGGGGATGGCGACCGTGCCCGACACCGCGCTGGGCGTCAACCACGCCATCTGGGACCAGAACCTCGGCACCCCCGAGACGTCGGACCTGCTCCGCGACGCCGGCGTGCAGATGATGCGTTACCCCGGCGGCTCGTACGCCGACATCTACCACTGGAAGGACCACACCGCGCCCGGCGGCTACGTCGCGCCGAACACCGACTTCGACACGTTCATGGCGGCCGTGAAGCGGGTCGGCGCACAGCCGATGATCATCGCGAACTACGGCACCGGCACCCCCGCTGAGGCTGCCGACTGGGTGCGCTACGCCAACGTGACCAAGGGGTACGGCGCGCGGTACTGGACGGTCGGCAACGAGAACTACGGCAACGGCCACTACGGGTCCGCCTGGGAGGCGGACGACCACCCGGACAAGAGCGCGACACAGTACGCGCGGCTGGTCGTCGAGTACGCCGACGCCATGAAGGCGGTCGACCCGAGCATCAAGGTCGGCGCGGTGCTCACCATGCCGGGCAACTGGCCGGACGGAATCACCGCCGGCAGCGACCCGGGCCCGTGGAACCAGACCGTCCTCTCCATCGCCGGCCCGAAGATCGATTTCGTGGACGTGCACTGGTACCCGGGCGGCAGCGCCGCCGACTCGCTGGCCCGCACCAGCCACATCTCCGATGCGACCTACCTGCTGCGGCAGCAACTCAACCGTTACGCCGGCCCGAACGCCGACCGCATCGGCATCAGCTTCACCGAGTTGAACGTCGATGCCGGCCGGACCACCCAACCGGCCGCGCTCTTCCTGGCCGACGCCTACAGCGAGCTGCTGGAGAACGGCATCTTCACCGTCCACTGGTGGAACGTGCACAACGGCATCGGCACCGTCACGGAGGTCGCCGGGCAGACCGACTACGGCGACTTCGGCATGCTCTCCAGTGGCGCCTGCACCGAGGACGGCTCGGTCTGCGAACCACCGCTGAACACACCGTTCGCGCCGTACCACGGGTTGAGCATGATGAAGCTCTTCGCCAAGGCCGGTGACCAGTTCGTGCGGGCCGGCAGCGACGAGCCGCTGGTCAGCGCGCACGCGGTCCGCCGGCGCAACGGTGACCTCGCGGTGTTGCTGGTCAACAAGGACCCGGACAACGCCCACCCGGTCACCATCGACTATGCCGGGTTCACCCCGTCGACCGCCGCGCCGACGGTGTCCACCCTCGCCAACGGCGCCACCGGCATCGCCACCGGCCAGTCCGGCTCCGCCACCAGCCGGACGCTGCCGGCGTACTCGTTGACCACGCTCGTGCTGCGACCGGCCGGCGCGACCGCCGGGCGGCCCTCGGCACCGGGCCAACCCACCGTCAGCGGCGTCACCGACCGGACCGCGACGATCTCCTGGCCGGCGGCGACCCCGGGCGGCAGCCCGATCGCCAAGTACGAGGTGTACCGGCAGAACGGCGGGCTCAGCGAGCAGCTCGGCGAGACGGCGGCCACCTCGTTCACCGTCGGCAACCTCGTGCCGGGCAGCAGGTACACCGTCAACGTGGTGGCCCGGGACACCGCCGGCCGGGTGTCCTGGTCCTCGCCGCCGCTCACCTTCGCCACCGGCGGCCCCGCCGCCAGCGCGTGCACCGTCCGGTTCACCACGAACAGCGACTGGGGCAACGGCTACATCGGCGGCGTCGAGATCGTCAACAACGGGACCAGTCCGATCAACGGGTGGACGCTCACCTGGACCTGGCCCACCGGTTGGCAGCAGGTGAGCAGCGGCTGGAGCGCCACCTGGGAGCAGGTCGGCACCGCCGTTCGGGTCACGCCCACCGACGACAACCGGCAGATCGCCGCCGGCGGCAGCGTCAGCGCCGGCTTCGTCGGCGCGTACAGCGGGCCGAACGTGCTGCCCACGGCGTTCACCCTCAACGGCACCGTCTGCGCGACAGGCTGACGCTGCAGTCGGGTGGCCGGCCGGCCCGTTCGTCGGGCCGGCCGGATCCCGGCCCCGATCCCGGCGAGGGTGCCGGCGGGCAGGGGCCGCGCCAGTCCGGGGCGACGTCGGTCGTGGCGGGCTTCGTGGCACGCCGACCGCCACCCGGATTTTTGTTACCCGCATATTGATAATTGGCCATTTGGGGGGCTAATTCTGGCGGGGCCGAAAGCAATCACATCCTTGAATAGCATTCCCCTGATCCCTGGTCGTTACACATAGACGGAGGTGTCAGTGGGACACAGCAGACGATTGCGTTCGAGTCTTGCCGCGGTGGTCGCGGCACTGGTCGCCGTGCCGGTGGCGCTGGTCGCCACGCCCGCGTCGGCGGAAGGTAGACACCTTTGGGAGGTGGAGGTCGCCAAGATCCCCACCGCCGATTACACCAGCGACGCTCAGGTCTACATCACCGAGTCGACTCAGGCCCTGCGGCCGTACGTGGGGGACGGGCTGGGCGACAGCCGGATCGACCCGGTGCTGGCGGACGTCGGCAGCCGGTACTTCGACGGCGCCCGGCTCAAGAGCGCCGGCGACGGCGCGGCGGCGTTCGACAACCTCAAGCACCTGGAGGCGTTCCTCAAGAGTCGGCTCACCGGCGCCAGCCCGCCCAACGGCGAGGCCGAGCAGGCCCATGTGGTCGCGCTGGTGGAGACCCTGTCGGGGGCCCGCCTCCTGGCGGACGCGGCGATCCAGGACGCCGAGGCGACCATCGGCCCGTTCCGGGCCAGCCCACCACCCGCGCCCGCTCCGGTGGGGCTGACCGAAGCGTTCGCGGATCTGGCTGCGGCGAAGGTGAACCTGGCCAAGGCCGACGACATGCTGGTCAAGGCCAATCCGGTGCCGGCGACGATCCAGTCGGCGGACGCCTGGGCCAACGGCTTCAAGGTGCTGACCCGCCTCGGCATCACCTACGGCGGCGACCACGACTCCGACGGCGTGGTCGACGTGGTCGAGCTGCGCTTCGGGTCCAGCCCGCTGCTGGTCGACTCCGACGGCGACGGACTGACCGACAAGTTCGAGATCACCAAGCTCGCCGGCTGGACCATGCCGGGCCGGTCCGACACCGACGGTGACGGGACGAACGACGGCGCCGAGGACGTCGACGGCGACGGGCTGTCCAACCTGCGCGAGCAGGAGCTGGGCACTTCGCCGACCGAGGCGGACTCCGACGGCGACGGCCTCGGCGACGGGGCCGAGGTGGCCCAGGGCCGCAACCCGCTGGTGGCGGACAACCCGCCGCCGCCAGTCAGCGGGCCGGCCGACCCGGTGCAGACCACGCCGACCGACACCGACACCGACGGTGACGGCATCGCGGACACCACGGAGACCGACGACAGCGAGACCAACCCCGCGAACCCGGACAGCGACGGCGACGGTCTGAGCGACGGGGCGGAGATCAACGAACACCTGACGAACCCGCTCAGCGCCGACAGCGACGGGGACGGCCTCGCCGACGGTTACGAACTCGCGCACACCGAGGACCAGGGCCTGGATCCGCTGATCCCAGACGAGCGGGTCAGCAAGTGGACGTACGTGACCGATTTCGTGGTTGGCCTGATCGCCGGGGACTTCTCACCGCGGGACTCGATGGCGTGGCTGTCGGGCTACCTGTGCTCCGGCGGGCTGAGCCTGATCCCGGTGGTCGGTTGGGTGCTCGGCGGCCTGGCGGACCTGCGCGACACCGTCGCCGGGATCATCCACCAGGACTGGGTCGGCGCCGGGTTGAGCATCCTGGGCCTGGTCCCGTACGCCGGTGACGCGGTGGCGATCCCGGGCAAGGCCGCGAAGTTCGTCGCGCGGTACCTGCACCGGCTCGACAAGGTGATCCACTTTGTCGCCAAGTACGACAAGATCTCCGACAGCGTCAAGACGCTGACCATCCGTGCCATTCTGCTCGGCAACTACGGCCGGCTCACCGACGCGGGCTTCGCCGACGACATCATCCTGCGGATGGCCCGCCGGGCCGACAACAGCCTCGGGCGGCTGGCGGACGCGTTGACCAGCGCGGTGACGCCGCCGCCATCGCCGACGCCGTGGCTGCGGGGGGCGCCCGCTGGCGAGGACTACTTCGCCGACGTGGTGATGGCGGGGGTGCCGGGCGTGCGCAATCACGCCGGGCGGATCGCCACCCCGGGCGTACCCAGGCCGGGGTCGGCACGGGAGCCGGACTTCCTGGAGACCGGCCCGCCGCGCAAGCTGCACGAGGTGAAGACGGGTAAGCCGTACCCTGGGCACTACCTGAAGCAGTGCGAACAGGACCGGCACCTGCTCGACACGGCGCAGGTGGCCGAGGCGACGTGGCACTTCCTGCCGCACGCCAACGGCTCGCTGGACATCCCGCAGGATCTCCTCGACTGCCTGCGCACCAAGCGCATCCCGTACAAGATCTATCCCTCGAACGGCTCGTTCTGGCCCTGATCCCGTCCGTGTGGGGGCCTGGTGGCGACACCGGGCCCCCCTTACCTGATAGTGAGAACCATGAGTTGGTGGCAACGGTCCCGCCCTGGCTATGCGGTCGACGGTGTCGAGCCGCAGCGCGTCGACGGCTGGGACGTCTTCGACGGTGACGCGCTGGCCGGGTCATCCGCGGTGGCTGAGGCCGTCGCGCGCCTGCCGCAGGACCCGGCACTGGAGGACCTGCCGGGCTATCTAGCAGTCTCCACGAAGGACGGCCGGGAGTGGACGCTCAGCTTCGACGACGGGAAGCTGGCCGTCTTCGGCCTGTCCCGCCCGGGCAACGACCTCTTCGAGCAGGCGATGACGGCCGCCCCATGGACCGAGTCGGTCGAACGCGTCGACCGCGAGGTTTTCCTGTTCACCACGGCCGGGGTGCGGACGGCCGACGTCGTGCTGGCGCATTGCGTCGACGTGTGTGGTGAGATCTTCCGCCAGCTCGGCGCATAGTTCCCAGCAACAGCGCGCACGACAAAGCTCCCGTCTCCGTGTCGGGGACGGGCGCTCTGTCGTGCCGGGTTGGTCAGCCGACCACCGACCGCAGCGGCACCTTGGCATCGCGGAGCGCGCGTACCAGATCGCTCGCGAACGGGTGCTCGTCGACCTGGAGGCCCTGCGGGTTGGGGATCACGACGTATGCCGAGCCGTCCTTCGCGGACGCCTTGGCGTCCGTGGTGAAGCGTTCGACGACCGCCTCAGCGCGCGGCAGGTCCGCCGCCGCCACCTGGATGGTGATCGGCCGCCAACCGCCGCCCAGGTCCGGCGTGACCGGCGCGGCGGCGGCGCTGGCGCGCGCCGGGTCGACCCCGGCGGAACGCCGGGCGTCCGAGGCGCCCGCCGGGTAGAGCAGCGCGTTGGCGACCAGGTGCAGGCCATTCTCGTTGTAAGCCCGGAAGAGCGGATTGAACGCGAACAGCACCGCCCGGCCGGCACCGGTCGGCTCGTCGACCACTGCCGCCGTGCCCTTCAGTGCGTCCTCGCCGACGGTGTAGCCGTTGGCCCAGAACGTGTCACCCGTCGGGTAGCTGAGCACGTTCGTCCCGGTGGTGCTCGGGTTGAGGATCGGGTCGCTGTTGTTGAACTCGAAGTCCTCCGCCGGGCGGCCCAGCGCGACCGGGCTGTCGGTGTCGACGTCGACCCGCAGGTGCGAGCCGATCACCAGGTAGTCGGCCGGTTTGGTCTTCTCGGTGGTGGAGGTGAGCCCGGCCGCGCGGGCCACCCGTGTGCCCTCGTTGCGCAGCCCGAGGTAGGTGTGGCCCTGGGCGATCCAGTCGCGCAGGTTGGCCTGCCCGGTCGCGGTCAGACCGCCGGTCGCGCTGCTGCCGTCAGGGACCAGCAGCACGGTACGCCCGGTGAACGCCTCGGTGTTGTCGTTGATGTCGGCGGTGGTGACCGGCGTGAGGTCGAGCCCCCACCGCTTGCCGAGCACGTACCGGGCCTCGCCGTGCGAACCCGAGGTGGTGGAGATGCCGGTGCCCTGGAAGAGCCCGACGTCGGGCAGGGCCAGGCTGGTGCCGGTGGGCCGCCCGCCAGGGGTGAGGGTCACCCCGAACGACTCGGCCAACTCGTCGACGGTGCGGCTCAGCTTGGTCGTCGGGATGGCGACGCGGCTGGTCTTCAGGTCACGGACCAGCGGAACGCCGTGACCGAGCAGGCGGAACGTGAACTCCGCGGCGGCGGCCGAGTCGAGCGGGTACGTGTACGAACCCCACGGCCACGCGAGCGGCCCCCGGCCGCCGGAGATTTTCCGGACCAGCTCCGCCTTCGGTCGGACGTTGTCGCCGGTGTAGATGGTGGAGACGCCCATCAGCAGCGGGTTGCTCCAGGACGACACGTCGTAGAAGTAGGGGAACGGAACGTACGGGTCCTCGCCCATGATGGCCTGGATCCAGTGCTTCTGCGGCTGGTCCATCGGGATCCAGTACGCGCCCCTGGGCACTGTCACGTTCGTGGCGGTCCGCCCGCCGAAGACCCGCGCGGTGGGCACCCGGGTCGGCTTCTGCACCTCGTACACCTCGACGTCCATCCGGCGCAGCCGCTCGACGAGTTGCCGGACGTCGGCGAGCTGCCGGTCCGGCAGCAGGAAGTACGAGCGGATCTTGATGTCCGGCACGGGGAACTGGACCTCGTTGGTGGGCTGCACCACCTCGTTCGGCTCCAGGGTGCCCGCCCTGCCCTGGGCGAGCGCGTCGGTCCAGATGTCGAAGTAGCCGCTGAGCACCTCGCGCTTGTTCGCGGCGGCCCAGCCCAGCGTCGACCACTGGGTGTGGAACTGCTGCTGGACCCGGTCGGCCACCGCCGACGCGCTGCCCTTCTCGTACGTCATGCCGGCCGCACCGAAACCGGTGGTGGGCACCGTGTCGCCGTAGCCCATGAAGAACATGTCGTACGTGTCGTAGTTGAAGTAGCACTCGGTGGTGACGGTGTCGTCGCAGGCCCCGTTGAAGCCGAAGCCGGCCTTGTTGGCCTCGCCGATCCGGTTGATCCAGTCCACCGCCTCGCCGGCGATCTCGTGGTGGATCGGGTCGGCGTTCGGCGGGAAGAAGTATTGTCGGCCACCCATCTCGTGCGCGTCGATGAACACCTGCGGCGGGTAGCGGCGCAGCAGTTCGAGCTTGCCGTCGGTCTCCTGCTGGGTGCGGGCGAACCAGTCCCGGTTCATGTCGAAGCCGAACTCGTTCTGCCGACGCGTCGCGTCGCGGCCGTCCGGGTTCTGGGTCGGAACGATGATGGTGACCAGGTTGTCGTTTCGCCGGGCAACCTCGCAGGACAGGCCCGCCGCCAACTCGTACAGCGTCTTGAGCGCCGCGTCGGTGCCGCTCTTCTCACCGCCGTGCACGTTCGCGGTGACCCAGACGATGGCCGGGCTGTCCTTCGCCGTCCGGTCGGCCGTCCGCGCGCTGGTCCGGCGCGGGTCGCGCAGGTCCCGTACGTCGTCGGCGATCTTCCGCAGGGCGGACGGCCGCACGTGGCGTTCGTTGGACACCACCGCGTACGGCAGAGGCTGGCCGAGCACGCTCGTGGCCATCACGCCGGTGACGACCCGGTTGGAGGCGCTGTCCACAGCCCCGAGGTACGTCCGCACCTCGTCGTTGGTGACGACCCGCTCCTGTCCCGCGCCGAGGGGGAAGCCGAGCACGGTCTCCGGGGCGGGCACGCTGCTCAGCCGGGCGGTCGGGTCGTTGCTGCAGGGGGAGGGTCGGGTGGGGCTCGCGGTCGCCGTGCCGCTGAGCAGGGGAGCCATGCCGAGCAGGAGCGCGATCGTGGCGGCACCCGCCAGCCGCTTCGGAGGGACCGTCCAGAACGGACGCGACGATGGGGCCATGTCTCGGGTTCCCTTCCTGGGGAAAGCCTCGCAGTGGCCGGAGCCTATGAACCGTCGATGCGCAGGTCAAGCTTCGATCGACTTCGGTGACTGCACGGGATGCTCGCGCCGGGGCCGGCTGGCAGGATGGAGGGGTGGGGACCACCTCGCCCGGAAGGAGGAGACAGTGCCGGCGTCTCTGGAGATGATCACGCTCTCGGTCTTCCCGGATCTTCCGTCCGCCGATGCTCGGCGTTCGCTGACGTCCTGGTTGCGCGCGGAGGACCGGCTGCGCGACGAGGTGACCACAACCTCGTCGGCGGGCGACACCGAGGTGCTGCGGGTGGTGGCCGACGACGCTGGCACCGTCATGGTGCTGGTGCAGGCGATCGCCGGCTGGCTGACCCATCGCCGCGACGACGTCACGGTCCAGCTCAGTCGTCCGGACGGCTGGTCGGCCGAGCTGGACGTGCACCGGGCTCGGGACATGGACGAGGTCACCGCGCTCATCGAGGCAGCCGTGCGCGCGGTTTCCCCCGGACAGGGCGCGCCGCCCGCGACCAGTTGATCACGGGCGGCGCGTCGCGGGTACGCCTACCAGGTCGTCAGGCCGAGACCGATCGTCCTGGTCAGCGTGGCGTTGTCGTCGTCGCCGTCCAGCGACCAGATCATCGCTCCGGCCAGGCCGGCACGGCGGATGTAGAGCGTCTTCTGCAACACGACCGCCGGGTCGTCGTACGTCCAGAACGTCGTGCCGTCGAACAGCCAGGCGTGCCCGGCACGGAGGTCGCGGTGCACGGTGTAGCCGTTGCCGGCCAGGGTCTTGAGCTTTTTGTAGTCCTCGTAGCCGGCCTCGAAGGTGGCCGGCGCGGGCCCGGTGGCCGGCTGGAAGAGGCCGTTGCCGCCTCCGGTGACACCGGTCCAACCCCGACCGTAGTACGGGATGCCGAGCACGAGCTTGTCGCGCGGAGCACCGCGGGCGATCCAGCCGTCGATGGCCACCTCGACGGAGAAGTCCGGGTTGTCCGGCGATCCCGCCGGTACGCGCAGCGCCGACTGCTGGTTGGCCACTGCCTCCCAGCCGCCGTGGAAGTCGTACCCCTGCACTGTGGCGAAGTCCAGGTACTTGAAGATCTTGCGGCCCTCGTAGCCGGCGTCCATGGTGGCCGGGTTGGCCGGCAGGAAGGCGGTCAGCGGGTGGTGCGTCCGGGTGGTGCGCCCATACGCGTCGAGTTGCCGGCGGAACTCGGCGAGCAGCTTGGTGAAGTTCTCCCGGTCCTCCGGGCGGATGACGTTGCCGGGCTCACCCTCCCAGTTGGGCCACTCCCAGTCGAGGTCGATGCCGTCGAAGACGCCGGCCCCGGCACCCGGGCCGCCGGCGGCGCCGTCCCCGCCGGGCAGGTTGCCCTTCAGGTAGAGGTCGATGCAGGACGCGACGAACGCCTTGCGGGAGGCGTCGGTGCGGGCGGCGTTCGAGAAGTACGTCGACCAGCTCCAGCCACCCAGCGAGATCAGCACCTTCAGTTTGGGGTGCTTGGCCTTCAGCTTGGCGAGCTGGCCGAAGTTGCCGTTGAGGGCCTGGCCCGGGGCGTCCGCGACGCCGTCGACGCTCTCCTCGGCGGGGACGGGTCGCTGGTAGTCGGCCCAGGCGTCGCCCTCGCCCGGCCCGCCGTCCACGTAGCAGCGTCCGTCCTCGCTGACGTTGCCGAAGGCGTAGTTGACGTGGGTGAGGCGGCTCGCCGCCCCGGACGTGTCGAGCTTCTTGACCGGGAAGGCCCGGCCGTAGATGCCCCACTGGGTGAAGTAGCCGACCCGGTGGTAACCGGTGCGGCGCTGCTGGTTGTCGCCCGCGCTGGCGGCGCTGGGCGGGGCGGCGGTGAACAGCAGGGCCGCCAGTGTGACGACGGCGGTGAGACGGCGGTGGCGGAATGGTCGCATCGGCACACTCCCACGAGGCATCAAGCAGAATTAGTAAAGAGACTTATCTGATTGATGAAGTTAAGCCGATCACAGTCCGGGGTCAAGAGCGTCCAGCCACATGGGGGATTGTTGCGGCGTTACCCGGTGGTAACGATGTTGTGCCATGGACTCCGCCCTGACTCTGATCGGCCTGCCCATCGCCCTCGGCATCATCATGCTCGGTCTGGGTCTCGGACTGACCATCGCGGACTTTCGCCGGGTGGCCCAGCATCCACGAGCCGCCGTCATCGCCCTGGTGTGCCAGGTGCTGGTGCTGCCGGCGCTCTGCTTCTGCCTCGTCCTCGCGTTCGACCTGGCGCCCGAACTGGCCGTCGGCATGATGCTGCTGGCCGCCTCGCCGGGCGGCACGACGGCCAACCTCTACAGCCACCTGTTCGGCGGCCACGTGGCCCTGAACATCACCCTGACCGCCATCAACTCGGTGCTCGCCGTGTTCACCCTGCCGATCCTGGTCAACCTGTCGGCGGCGTACTTCCTGCCCGACGGCAGGAGCATCGGGTTGCAGTTCGACAAGGTGGTGCAGGTCTTCGCCATCGTGCTCGTCCCGGTCGCGATCGGCATGCTGATCCGGGCCCGGCTGCCGCACGTCGCCGAGCGTCTGAACCGGCCGGTCCGGATCCTCTCCGTCGTCGTGCTCGTCGCGGTGATTGCCGGGGCCGTGCTCGGCGAACGGGAGAACATCGCCGACTACTTCGTCTCGGTCGGCCTGGCCGTGCTCGCGTTCAACCTGCTGAGCCTCGCCATCGGGTACGGGGTGCCGCGGCTCGCCGGTGTCGAGCGGAGCGCCGCGACGGCAGCCGGGTTCGAGATCGGCATCCACAACAGCACCCTGGCCATCACTATCGCGCTCAGCCCGGCGTTGCTCAACAGCACGCAGATGGCGATCCCGGGCGCCGTCTACGGCATCGTCATGTTCTTCACCGCGGCGGCCTTCGGCTACCTGGTGACCCGCGTCGGCGCTCGGCCCGCCACCGTGCAGCCCTGACGGGTGCCGCCAGCCCGGCCGGCGGTGCCGCCGGCCGGGCTGATGCTGGTCAGCCGACCTGGTCGTTGTCCTTGAGGGAGCCCCAACCGTGCCAGCGGTCGATCTCGATCAGGGCGCTGACCCGGGCGCGCTCCCGCCGGGGGTACGCATTGCCGGTGTAGTGCTGCGACAACCGGTCGATGTCCGCCAGGTCTTCGTCGGCCCGCAGCTCGACGACGTGCCCGATGATGCTGACGTGGGTGTACCAGCCGGCCTCGTCGAGCACGGTCAGGGACACCCGCGGGTCGTTGCGGACGTGCTCCAGCCGGCGGCGGCTCTCGTCCATGTTCACCAGGATCCGGCCGTCCTCCCACAGGTACCAGGTGGCAGCGGACACCGGCTGACCACCATTGCGAAGCGTGGTCATGACAGCGGGGTTCGGCTTCTGGAGCATGGCGATCGCGGGCTCGGGCAGCGGTGGCTTGGACATGAAGTCTCTCCTCGTCGCGTCAGGGTTACCCCTGCACGTTACGCACCCTCCGTCCCGATCGCCGTGGGATGTGATCGCTCAACTGGCGTACATCATCGTGGCGGGGAACTCGCCGCTGGACCGCCACGCCTTGACGATCTTTACGGTGATCGCGCTGGCGGCCGAGTTGAATTCGCCGTCGTCGACACCTGCTTCAAGGGTTCTGGGATCGATCGTGAGAACTCGGTCGAACCTGTCCTCGAACCCGAATTCATAGCGGACCTCATCCGCGGTGGCCTCGATTCGCCTCGCGGTCACCATCATTCCCATCGCGCTGACTCCCGAAGTTGTGCGGTGATGCCGCCTAGTCGAGGTCCGCGCAGGTCCGCTCGTGCGGCAGCAGCGGTCGGACCACCAGGCGTACCCGGTGTCCCTCAGCCTGCCATCGGGTCTCGCCGCGCGCCGCGCCGGCTTCGGCCAGCAGCGGTGCCAGCGTCGCGCCGTCGACCACGTGGCAGGGCCGCCGGGGTGCGCCGTCCATCGCGGAGAGGGACACGTCCAGGGGCCAGGGCCGTACGTCGGAGTTGTCCTCGGAATCGGCGACCACCAGCACCGCCGCCCGCTGCGGCGGGTACTCTCCGGCGTCGACACCGGAGGCTGCCGCGGCCTCGGCGAACGCGATCACCTCACCACGGTCACCGCCCTCGCCGGGCGACGGCTGCGTGACCGTCGTCTCGTACGTGTCGCCGGTCGTGGTCAGCCGCACGGTGAGTGTGGCCGCATCAGTGACGTCCTGCGGGTAGTCGCGGTCCGTGAGTATGCCCGCGTCGTCCGCCCGCCGGAACAGCGCGTCGATCTGTGCCGTCGAGAGCGTCCGGCGATGCCCCGTCAGCAGCGCGCCCCGGTCGTCACCCCGCGTCACGGCGGTGCCGTCGCCGTAGAGAGTGAGCGCCGGCAGCGCCCACTGCTCGGCGGAGGCGGCGAAACCGCCGCGCCGGTCGACCACAGCGATCACGGTGTCCGTGCCGGTCGGCGGCCGAGCTGCCGGTCCGTCAGAGCAGGCGGCGAGGAGGAGGACCGCACTGAGCAGTAGGCGTCGGGTCATCACCGTTCGACGTTCCCCCTGCGGGTACAGGTTCCGGCGGGCACCCGATTGTGGGTACCCGCCGGAACCTCACCTGATCAAGAACGGGTCAGTGTGTAGGTGCCACTGCCCGCTCGATTGACGATGATCACGCCCACGCAGCCGTCGGCCGGTGCCGTGTAGGCGAGCGACTCCGGCTGGCCCGCCCCGGTCGCGGCCGCGGTCGCCGCGCTGGCCCGGTCCCGTACGTACGTGGCCGGCGCACCGGCCGTCGAGGACACCACGAACAGTTCGGCGTCCTGGCTCGGGTCGCCCGGCGT
>NZ_JAGPYA010000130.1:0-2488 GCF_018070245.1 Micromonospora sp. M61
CACCAACGACTTCGCCAAGCAGGACGAGGGCAAGAAGGTCTCCGACGCGCTGGTCGCCCAGGGTGCGGACATCATCATGCCGGTCGCCGGTGGCGCAGGCCTCGGCACCACCGCCGCGGCCAAGGCCTCGGGTGGCAAGTACAGCACCATCTGGGTGGACGTCGACGGCTGCGAGAGCACCCCGGACTGCTCGGCCATCATCACCACGGTGGTCAAGAACATCCCGGAGGCCGTCAAGGAGGCCGTGCTCAAGGCCGCCGGTGGCGAGAAGCTGCAGGCCAACCCGGGCTTCGTGGGCACCCTGGCCAACACCGGCGTCTCGATCGCCCCGTACCACGACTTCGACAGCAAGGTTCCGGCCGAGCTGAAGGCCGAGGTCGACAAGATCAAGGCGGACATCGCCGCCGGCACCATCACCGTCACCTCGAAGGCCCAGCCGACCAAGTGACAACCGCCCGGCTCCTCCGGTGAGATCATCGGGGAGTTCGGCGGGGGACAGGTACGACCGATCGGCCGCTTCGGCCCTGCGGGTGACCGTGGGGTCGGAGCGGCCGATCGCGCACCACGTCAACCGGGCCGCTCCGGCCAGGTTGACGGCAGCTAGGCTGCACCATCGCTCGCACTCCAGGAGGTTGCGCTGAGACTCGAACTGCGCGGCATCACCAAGCGGTTCGGTGATCTGGTCGCCAACGACCACATCGACCTGACGGTGGAGCCTGGAGAGATTCATGCCCTGCTCGGCGAGAACGGCGCGGGCAAGTCGACCCTGATGAACGTGCTCTACGGGCTCTACCAGCCCGACGAGGGCGAGATCCTGGTCGACGGCAAGCCGTTGAAGCTGAAGGGCCCGTCCGACGCGATCGGTGCCGGGATCGGCATGGTGCACCAGCACTTCATGCTGGTGCCGGTCTTCACCGTCGCCGAAAACATCATGCTCGGCGCCGAACAGGTCCGGGGCGGCATCGCCGGTTTCCTGGACCGCCGACGTGCCCGGCGCGAGGTCACCGAGGTGTCCGAGCGCTACAACCTGCGAGTCGACCCGGACGCGGTGGTCGAGGACCTGCCGGTCGGCATCCAGCAGCGCGTCGAGATCGTCAAGGCGCTCACGCGCGACGTCGACCTGCTCATCCTGGACGAGCCGACCGCCGTGCTCACCCCGCAGGAGACCGAGGAACTGCTGACGGTCATGCGGTCGCTCAAGGCGGCCGGCAAGTCGATCGTCTTCATCACCCACAAACTGGGCGAGGTCAAGGCCATCGCCGACCGGATCACGGTGATCCGACGCGGCAAGACCGTGGGCACCGCCTCGCCGGACGCCAGTCGGGACGAGCTGGCCGCGATGATGGTCGGGCGCAACGTCCGACTCACCGTGGACAAGGGCCCGGCCACTCCCGGTGAGCCGGTGCTTGAGGTGACCGGGCTGGTCGTCGACGACGACCGGCAGATCCGCGCGGTGGACGGGGTTGACCTGACCGTGCGTGCGGGCGAGGTGCTCGGCGTGGCGGGCGTACAGGGCAACGGTCAGACCGAGCTGATCGAGGCGATCATGGGCCTGCGGCCGGTGCTCGCCGGCACGGTCAGCCTGGTCGGCGACCGGATCGACGGCTGGAAGCCCAAGAAGGTGCTCCGCGCGGGCGTCGGCTACGTGCCCGAGGACCGCAGCGTGGACGGCCTGGTCAAGGAGTTCAGCGTCGCGGAGAACCTGGTGCTGGACATCTACGACCGGCCGCCGTTCGCTGCCGGGCTCGCGCTCAAGCCGGACGCGATAGCGGCGTCGGCGAAGGAGCGGATCGAGCAGTTCGACGTCCGCACGTCATCGGCCGACGCGTCGGTGGGCACCCTCTCCGGCGGCAACCAGCAGAAGGTGATCGTCGCCCGGGAGCTGTCCCGGCCACTGAAGCTCTTCATCGCGGCCCAGCCGACCCGTGGCGTCGACGTCGGGTCGATCGAGTTCATCCACAGCCAGATCATCCGCGAGCGGGACATCGGCACCGCCGTCATGGTGGTCTCCAGTGAGCTCGACGAGGTGATCGGGCTGGCCGACCGGATCGCGGTCATGTACCGCGGTCGCATCATCGGCATCGTCGGCCCGGACACCCCGCGTGAGGAGATCGGCCTGCTGATGGCCGGCATCAGCCCGGACGCGGCACACGAGCGCAACACGGACGCCGTGCCCAGCGACGGGCCGGCCACCGACGGGAGCCCGGCGAGCGGCCCGGGTTCCGCGAGCGAGGACGAGGCATGACCAACCCCCCAACCCCGCAGTCCGGCTCGCCGGACAAGGAGCCGGCGAGCGAGGCGCAGGCCGCGCAGAACGCGCTCGGCAACACCGAACGGGCCGAGGTGGCGACCGAGCCGGGCGGCCCGGCGTCCAAGCCGGAGCCGGAGCAGAAGCCGAGTCTGGGCCGGTTGTTCATGGACAACCTCTGGGCGGCCAACACCTTCACGGTGACCCTGCTGTCGCTGGTGCTGGCGATCGTGGTCGGCG
>NZ_JAGPYA010000131.1:0-2433 GCF_018070245.1 Micromonospora sp. M61
ATCTCTTCCCGGTCCACCACCGTCAACGGCCTACGACCCGCCACGCCCCACCAGCCTCTCAGCGATCACCCCGCCGAAGAGACCAACGAACGACAAGATCGATTGCTACGACCACCTGAGCACGGGGGGGCATCCTGGCCCCGGGATACCGCAGCTTCAAGAAAGCCGAGTCGATCATCGGGGTCGGCCGGCTGTTTGCAACGGCGGCAGGCTCGGCGGGCTGCGCGCACCGCCTGGTGGGCTGTACCGTCATTCGGGAGCGCTCCCATGGCGCGACCAGCCCGTGCTGAGGTCGATTTTCCTGCGCAGCCGCAGCTCAGAGCCTCGGCGCGACGCACTGGCCGCCCCGCCCGCTCGGCACCGGTGGGCGTGGCCCCGACATATTTCAACCGGGGATCTTCCCACCAGCAAGGAATTTATTAACTTCGATGTAACCATGCGTCACGATGGACGGGATCCATCCATTCACCTCAATGGAGGTCCCATGAACGTCTCTCGGCTCGGCGGGCCGACCCTGTCCCTGTTCCGCATCGTGATCGGCCTGCTGTTCACGTTGCACGGCCTGACCTCGGTCTTCGGATTGTTCGGCGGCAACCCGATGACCGGCAAGGCGGTACCGCTCGGCACCTGGCCGGGCTGGTGGGCCGCCCTGATCCAGTTGGTCTGCGGCGCGCTGGTGCTGGCCGGGCTCTTCACCCGACCCGCCGCTCTACTGGCATCCGGCTCGATGGCGTACGCCTACTTCGTGGTGCACCAGCCGGATCACCTGCTGCCCATGCAGAACGGGGGCGAGCTGTCCGCCCTCTTCTGCTGGTCGTTCCTGCTGATAGCGGCCCTCGGCCCGGGCGCCTGGGCGCTCGACACGTTGTTCGCCCGGCGTCGCACCGACTCCCCGTCGGCACCAGCGCCCGCCTCGGCGGTCGAACCCAGCTCGGTGGCTGTCTGACCGCACGTGTGCCGCGCGTCGCCGGGGCCTCGACGAGGCGGCTCCGGCGACGCGCTCGGCGACGGTGGTGGCGGGGGTCAGGCCGGCGGGCGAGGGCTGAGGACGGCGTCCAGGAGGCCGGGGTAGAGCTTGTTCAGCTCGTCGCGGCGGAGTCGGACCAGGCGGCTGGTGCCGGCGGCGCGGGTGCGGGTCAGGCCGGCCTCGCGCAGCACCCTGAGGTGGTGGCTGCGGGTCGCCTTGGAGACGCCGAAGTCGAAGCTGCCGCAGGCGGCCTCGCCGCCCTCGGCGAGCGCCCGGACGATCTGCAACCGCACATCGTCGGCGAGTGCGGCCAGCACGGCGGTGACCGGTACGGCGGTCAGTTCGGGTTCGTGCGGCTCCATGTGACCAGTGTAACCCTTGTTCGACAATTATCGAACAAGCTCCTACTGTCGGTTCCGTTGGTTCGACGATACTCGAACATTGGAGCTGACGATGCGATCCCGCGCCGCCGCCTATCCGCTGCTCGCCGTGCTCGCCTGGGGAGTGATGTTCCCGGTCCTGGCCAGCGCGCTGACCCGGGTCGACCCGCTCAACCTGACCACTGCCCGCTACCTTCTCGCCGCCGTCATCCTGGTCGCCGTCCTCCTGCTCCGTGAGGGTGCCGGCGCGCTGCGGTCGGGCGGCCGGACGGCCGAGGTGGTGGTGCTCGGAGTGGTCGGCTTCGCCGGCTTCAACCTGCTCACCAGCCTGGCCCTCGAACACGCCGCCCCGCAGCAGGTCGCGCTTTTCGTGGCCACCACCCCGGTGATCACCCAACTGGTCCGTTGGGCCCGTGACGGCGTACGCCCGAAGCCGCTCCTGCTGGGTCTCTCCCTGGTGGCGCTCCTCGGTGTCGGCCTGGTGATCACCCGCGGGAGCCTGACCGGGCTCGGCCAGTTCGGTCTCGGTGGGCTGATGATGATCGGCGCGGTGCTCGGCTGGGGCATCTACACGCACGGTGCCAGCCGCTTCGGCGAGTGGTCGCCGCTGCGCTTCACCACGCTGACCGCACTCGCCGGCACGGCCGCCATGCTGGCCGCGAGCATCGGCGCCGACGCCGTCGGCTGGCAGCACGCGCCGGCCGCCGCCGACCTCGTGGCGGTCACCCCGCAACTGGCGTACGCGGTGATCCTCGGCGCCGTGGTCGCGGTCCTGGCCTGGAACACCGGCGTGCAGCGACTCGGTGCCGCCAACGCCGCGTTGTTCATGAACCTGGTCCCGGTGACCACGTTCGCGGTGCAGATCGCCCGCGGCTACCGCCCGGAGCCCGTCGAGCTGGTCGGGGCCGCCATCACGATCGCCGCCCTGGTCGCCGCGAACCTCGCCACCCGGCCCCGGACCCGCGCCGCGGCACTGCCCCGGACCACAGCGGTCACGGACCCGATCGCGGTGACCGACCCCGCAGCGGTGAGCGTCCGCTGACCCACTACCTGGGATCTGCCCTGGAGGCCGCGCCCGGCTTTGCC
>NZ_JAGPYA010000132.1:0-2365 GCF_018070245.1 Micromonospora sp. M61
CCGTTCGTCATGCTCGGCGCAGGTTGTTCAGCGCTGGGCGGAGGCCGGCACCCAGAGGTTGTCGATCTCCTTCTCGGCCGCCGCGAGGCTCGCCTCGTGCAGCGGGATCAGCTCGGCCATCGCCGGCACCGAGGGCGCGAGGGTCAGCTCGGCATGAATGAAGCGCGGCTCCAGGCCGGTCATCGACAGGCCGTGCGGGAGCCACTGCTCCGCGTGGTCCCAGCCGTGGCGCGGGGTGCCCTCGCCGTAGCCGCCACCCCGGCTGGCCAGCACCACGAACTCGCGTCCACCGAGCAGGCCCTCCTGCGTCGTCGGGTCGTAGGTGAGGCCGGCGACGATCAGGTGGTCGACCCAGGACTTGACGCTGCTGGGCGCGCCGTAGTTGTAGAGCGGCAGGCCGAGCAGCACCACGTCGGCCCGCTTCACCTCGTCGACCAGCCGCTCGCTGAGCTCCCAGGACTCGCGCTGGGCCGGGGTGTGCTGGTCCGGCGGCGTCATCCGAGCCAGCCCGCCGTCCGCGTCCAGGTGCGGCAGCGGCTTGGCGCCGAGGTCCCGGTAGTCCACCGTGCCGTCCGGGTGGGCCGCACGCCATGCGGCGACCGCGCGGGCGGTGAGCCGCCGGCTGATCGACCACTCACCGCGGATGCTCGAGTCAATATGCAGAAGATGCATGGTTCCCCCTCCAGGGATCGTCTGTGTAGCGCCAACTATTTATAGCAGGCAGATGTTCCAATCACTCGGTAGACTGGGTCACATGTCCGCCCTGGCCCCAGATCCCTCGGAGCACCGTTCGGGCGCGCTCCTGGACCACCTGGCCCGGCGGATGCGACTGCGGTCGGAGTCGGTGCTGGCGCCACTGGGCCTGCGACCACGGCACCTGGTCGCGCTCACCGTGTTGCGGGACGGCGGCGGCAGCAGTCAGCAGGCGCTCGCCAGCACCCTGGAAATGGACAGCACGAACATCGTCGGGCTGCTCAACGACCTGGAAGCGAAGCACCTGGTCGAGCGGCGACGCTCACCGGAGGACCGCCGACGACACGTCGTCGAGTTGACCGAAGACGGTGCGAAACACCTCAAAGAGGCCGAATGCGCCCTGGCTGGCGCCGAGGACGAGGTGCTGACCGCACTGGGACCCGCCGAACGGGAGACGCTCTACGAACTGCTCCGGCGGGCCGTCTCCGCGACACCGGTCATCTGCACCGAAGCGCTCCGCGCCGACGTCGACAACTGCTGACGGCGGCGGCCGCAGGGTCAGGCGGTCGTCGCCGACTGCGGCCTGTCGTCGCGTACGTGCACCAGCATGTCGCCGGTCTCGATCACGGCACCAGCCCGGTCTGCCAGGCTGACCACCTTGCCCCGCCGCACCAGGGCGATCACCAGTGACTCCAACTCACGCGGCGAGCGACCCACCTCGCTCCGCTCGGCCGAGCGCATCGCCAACGCCATGCCCTGACCGGGAGTGAGCAGATCCTCCACCACGTCGATCAACGGCGGGGCCGAGGTGGACAGACCGAGCAGCCGGCCCGCGGTGGCCGAGGAGACGATCACGTGGTGCGCGCCGCTCTGCTTGAGCAGCGGGGCGTTCTCCGCCTCACGCGCCGCCGCGATGATCCGGACCTGCCCGGCGGTGAGCTGCCGCACCGTCAGCGCGACCAGCACCGAGGCGTCGTCGCTGTCGGTCGCGATGATCACGGCCTTCGCGTTCTTGACGTGCGCCTCGTTCAGCACCGACGACCGGGTCGCCGAGCCCTCGATCGCCACCAGCCCGGCGGAGGTGGCCTGCCGCAGGGCGGCGGCGCTGCGCTCCACCACCACGATCCGCGACCGGTCCAGACCGTTCTCCATCAGGGCGGAGACCGCGCTGCGCCCCTTGGTGCCGTAGCCGCAGATGATGACGTGGTCCTTCACGCTTCTCCTCCACCGCGACAGGCGACGGCCGGTGCGGTACTGCTCGGTCAGAACTTCCAGGGTGGTGCCGACCAGGATGATAAGGAAGATCACCCGGGCGGGGGTGATGAAGAGGACGTTGACCAGCCGAGCCGACGGCGCGGCCGGTGTGATGTCGCCGTAGCCGGTGGTCGAGAGTGACACGACCGCGTAGTAGAAGCAGTCGAGCAGGGTTAGGCCGTCCTCGTTGACGTCGCGGTAGCCGTCCCGGCCGATATAGACGGCGGCGACCACGGCGAAGACCAGGCCCAGTGCGGCGGCGAGCCGTAGGCTCAGCGCGCTCAGAGGGCCCCGGCGTTGCGCGGGGAAATGGATCACCGTCGAACCTGCCCCGCCACCGTCGCCTGCACGCCCACAACATAGCGGTTACGTCCCGCTTCGCACGTCCGGGTCGCTCGCGGACAACCTGGACGGCCCG
>NZ_JAGPYA010000133.1:0-1785 GCF_018070245.1 Micromonospora sp. M61
ACGAATCCTGCGACCCACTGGTTGGCTGGACGCTCGTACACCTCGGTCGGCGTTCCGACCTGTTGCACCTTCCCCTCCTTGAGCACCGCGACCTGGTCGGCCATGGACAGGGCCTCGACCTGGTCGTTGGTCACGTAGACGAAGGTCCCTCCGAGGCTCCGGTGGATGCGGGTGAGCTCGGTGCGCATCTCGACGCGGAGCTTGAGGTCGAGGTTCGTCAGCGGCTCGTCCATGAGAAACGCGCGCGGGCGACGGACCAGCGCCCGGGCCAGGGCGACACGCTGCATCTCACCGCCCGACAACTGCGCGGGACGACGCTGCAGCAGACGTTCGATGTGCAGCAGGCTCGACATCTGCTCGACGGCAGCGGCGATCTCGCTTGGAGAACAGCGGCGTGCCCGCAGCGGTGAGGCGATGTTCTCGTACACCGTGTGTCGCGGGTAGAGGGCGTAGCTCTGGAAGACCATGGCCAGGTCGCGTGCGGCCGGGGCGTCACCGGTCGCGTCCCTGCCGTCCAGATGCACCGACCCGGCGTCAAGCCTGTCAAGGCCGGCTATCGCTCGCAGGGTCGTCGTCTTCCCTGCCCCGGAGGGCCCGAGCACGACGAAGAACGAGCCGTCCGGCACGTCCAGCGTCACCCCGTCCAGGGCTTGGACTTTTCGGAAGGACTTGCGCAGCCCGTGCACTGCCACGGTTCCCATCAGGCCACCAGCTCTTCCGTGCTCACGTCGTAGACCGCCGGGGTCCCGCCGGTGTGCCGCAACCCGACAGTTGCGTCAGCGGCGAAACGGACAGTCGGTGGCATCCGAACCCGGACGTCGCGCTGGCCGCTGTGGTCGACCACGTAGATGATTTCGTCGCCCAGCCACTCCGCCGAGACCACGCGGGCCGGGACCGAACGTTCCGCCCCTGGTGCGGTGACTTCCAGCGCCTCCGGCCGGACGCCTGCGACCAGGCGACGGTCGCGCGGCAGGCCTGACGGTGGCGTGAGGACCAGTCCGCCCTGACCGCGCAGCTTCCCGTCGGCAACCTCCACGTCGATGAGGTTCATCGGCGGTGAACCGATGAATGCGGCGCAGAAAAGACTCGCCGGACGGTCGTAGACCTCCAACGGTGTGCCGATCTGCTCGACGCGGCCCTTGTTGAGGATGGCGATTCGGTGACCGAGCGACATCGCCTCGACCTGGTCGTGGGTGACGTAGACCATCGTCGCCCCCAGTTCCCCCTGCAGGTGCTTGATCTCCGTGCGCATGTCCGCTCTCAACTCGGCGTCCAAATTGGTGAGAGGTTCGTCCATGAGGAAAGCGCGCGGTCGTCGCACCAGGGCGCGAGCAAGCGCGACGCGCTGCTGCTCCCCGCCGGACAGCTGGCGCGGTCGCCGGTCCAGGAGCGGACCAAGCCGCATCAGCCGGGCGGCCTCTTCAACCCGTTTGTGCACCTCGGGCTTGGGCAGTCCCTCGGCCCGCAGTGGGAACGCCAGGTTGTCGCGGGTTTTCAGATGCGGGTAGAGAGCGTAGAACTGGAACACCATGGCGATGTCGCGCTCGGCGGGCGGCAGGTCGTTGACCAGTGTGTCGCCGATGCGGATGTCGCCCGTCGTCTGCCTCTCCAGGCCGGCTATGGCCCGCAGCGTGGTCGTCTTGCCGCAACCCGAGGGGCCGAGCATCACGAACAGCTCGCCGTCGTCGATGGACAGGTCCACGTGGTCGACCGCGACCGTCCCGTCCGGGTAGCGCTTGTGCAGGGCGGTCACCTCGATGCCCGCCATCAGCGTCGCACCGCCCC
>NZ_JAGPYA010000134.1:0-1751 GCF_018070245.1 Micromonospora sp. M61
GCACCAAGGCCGACATCGCCGAGGGCATGCGGATGGCGGTGACCAGCATGAACCTCGTCGGCCTGGAGGACCGTAGCCCGCACGAGCTCTCCGGCGGCCAGCAGCAGCGGGTCGCGTTGGCCCGGGCACTGGTGGTGCAGCCGAAGGTGCTCCTGTTCGACGAGCCGCTGTCGAACCTGGACGCGAAGCTGCGCGACGCCATGCGGACCGAGATCCGTCGCATCCAGAAGATGTTCGGGATCACCAGCATCTACGTCACCCACGACCAGGACGAAGCGATGAGCATGTCCGACCGGGTCGTGGTGATGAACAAGGGCAAGGTCGAGCAGGTGGCGACGCCCGGCGAGATCTACGCCCGCCCGGCCAGTGTCTTCGTGGCGGACTTCATCGGTCGGGCCAACTTCATCGAGACGGTGCCGGAGAGCATCGCCGACGGTAAGGCGACGGTGACGGTGCTCGGCCGGCGGCTGACTGTGCCCGCCCACTCGACGGTGGTGGCTGGATCGGGGGACGCGTACCTCATGGTCCGTCCCGAGACGGTGACGTTGTCGCCGGTCACCGATGGTGGGACCGGCCTGGGCGTGGTGCTGCGGTCGACGTTCCACGGGCCGAGCATCGACTACGAGGTGGAGACGACCGGCGGCACCGTCACGGTGACCGAGTCGGGCAAGGACCCACGGGATGCGGTGGCCGAGGGAACCAACGTGGACGTGGCCATCGACGCGGACCGGGCTTACCTGCTGAACCGGGAATGAGCCTGTGGCGGCCCTGCCGGCCTCCCCCGCAGTGTCGGCGGGCCGCCACCGCTCGACAACATCTGTATAAGAGGTCCCGTCGGTCTTACTTGTCGAACCGGATCTCGACGCGCCGGTTGCTGGCCCGGCCCTTGGGGTTGTCCTTGCCGCCGAGGGTGTTCGGCGCGACGGGCCGGGTCTCTCCGAAGCCCTTGATCTCATAGGTGACCTGGCTGCCACCTTCCGCGGACAGCACCGCTCGGACCGCCTCGGCTCGCCGGAGGGACAACGCCAGGTTCTGCGCGTCGTCGCCCACCGCGTCGGTGTGCCCGAAGATCTGCACCGTGCCGGTGGCCTCGGCGCGTAGTCGTCTCGCGATCTCGGCCAGCCGAGTGCGGGCTGCCGGCGAGAGGTCGGCCTTGCCGAACGCGAAGAGCACGTCCGCCGCCAGGATCAGCTCGATTCGTCCGCCGGACTCGGCTTCCAGACTGTTGCCGTCGAGATCCTCGGTACGCAGGTAGATGTCGTCTGTCGGTGCCAGGATGTCGATGATCGGGGCGTCGACCCGCGCGCCGGCCGCCAGCGTGGGCCCGGGCACGACCGCGGTCCCGGAGGTGGGTGTCGGCGTCGGCGCCGACCAGGCGGCGACCGGTTCGCTGACCAGCAGGAGGGTCAACGCGGTCGCGGCCAGGGCCGTACGCCCGCTAACCGAGCGGAACATTCTCGAACACCGGGACACGAGGGATGACGACATCCACGGCGGTGACGTCGTCCGGCGGGGCGCCGAACATGGCGTACAGGTCCACTGACTGACCGGGAGTGACGAAGACTGAGGCGAGGCCGGACGAAGCGAGGTACGTCACCTGACCGGGTTTCGCATCCGAGTCGCCGGCCCGGGCTACCAGGTGCCGCTTGCGGTTCTTCCGGTCGACCAACGTCACGCCGGAGAAGGCCAACGAGACGGTCTCACCTTGAAAGGCGCTGGCGATCTGCCAGCGTCCCGGGCTGCCCGCCGGA
>NZ_JAGPYA010000135.1:0-1744 GCF_018070245.1 Micromonospora sp. M61
TCTCCACCTACCTGTACAGCACCATTGAAGGTGATACCGGTTGATGTGGGCCCGGAACTGCTCGCCTCAACTTTCACACCTGGACTTTCGGAGACCATAAACTCTCGAAGACCACGAAACAGGCGCGCGAGGTCTTGATCAATGCTTCGGTGACGCAACGTAAGGTATTGCCTGTCAGCTAGAGCGCTAAGCGACGCTGGGAGCTCACCGGCCTTCAGCCTGACGGCTCCCCCAACTAGGACCGGGATGACACCGATGCCTATTTGCAGCGCAAATTCAATCTCCTGTCGCACAAAGTCGTCCTCGCGGTCTATACGCCTTCCACGCTCCCCGTCGCGAAGCAACCACTTGGGCCCCACTACGACGACCATCGCAACGCATTTCGCGAGCTGCCCCCATAGAATTGGGCGAAAGTCAGATCCGAGCGGAATTGATTTACTGTCGAAGAATGCTGTTCCCTCCCCAAATTTTTGGTCGATGGCTTCGGCTAAGAGCACTGCTGTCGACGGATCGTCGTTGTTGCGATAGCTGACAAACACCTTCGCCACTTGGGCCCACCCCGAGGTTAGATCACATGAACCGAGATCATTCAGATTTGCGATCGATGCTATATGTCATGCAGGCACCCTGGGGTGCGCCGTATCGTTAGACCTGACTGTCCGAAGGTGCATCACTCGATGATCGTCCGTTGAGGATTCGGGGGCCACCCGGTGACCGTTGACCGCTTCAGGAGACACGGGAAACCTTGTCAGGAGAGGCAGCCAGCTTCCGTCTCGCGGACAACCCCAAGCGGATGCACCTGCAGCGATCGCCCAACCGAACGCAAGTGCAGAGGTTAACTCGGGCCACAAGAGGGCCACCGCTGCGCCACTGAAGGTCAAGATGCCGACGGGCACCCAGCGGGTTCGGCTTGAACGAAGGAGTTTCACTTAGACCATCCAATCCTTGGGATTCAGGCCGCCGGACTCTTCCAATGAATCACGGTCGTCGGCTAGGTTCGTTTCAGCGCTCGTGATTAACAGCTTGCACGTCGGTGAGATCAACGGAAACCGTTGACCGACTCGCTGGCCCTTAGGAAACGGGAGACCATATGAACAACGACATCGAGGGAGATCCCGCGCATTTCGGAAGTAGACTGCGGAAGCTACGCATTGATGCGGGGCTATCGCTTGCTGACCTAAGCCGGATAGTCCATTACAGTAAAAGCTACCTCAGTAAAATCGAGAATGGCCTTAAGGTCCCCAGCCTGGATCTTGCGCGTCGATGCGACGCACAGTTGGGGGCCGGCGGAGCTTTGGCTGCGCTCGTCCAAGACCTGCCGCCGGCCGCCACTCTCAGCGCAGCACGGCCTGCGGATATCTGGACCATGGGGCTCAGCCCCGACGGGCGTAGTGAATTCACCGGCCTGCATAGACAAGACCTTCATTCGGCGGGAGTGGTGACCGTCTTCAACTGGCATCTGCGGCCAACGGTTAGTCCACGGCATACCGAGGGCGCGACCTTACCCGCGTTCTTAACGATGTTCCAAGAGGCGCGTCGGCTTGGACAGACGATCTCCCCTGCGGCGCTGATCCCGGTGCTCGTTGCGCAGACCAACGCCCTTCGGGTAATGGCGCCACAGGCGCGACCTGACGAGCGAAGTCGCCTGTTGATATTGGCTGCGCGTTTTGCCGAGTACACCGGCTGGATGGCTCAGGAAGCGGGAGATGATGATGCCGCAATGTGGTGGACAGACCATGCCTGT
>NZ_JAGPYA010000136.1:0-1738 GCF_018070245.1 Micromonospora sp. M61
CTGGGGGTCAAGGGGTCGTCGGTTCGAATCCGGCCGTCCCGACGCAGGTCAGAGGGCTGATCCGGAAATCGGGTCGGCCCTTTCGCCGTTTTGGGGACCAAGCTCAGTCAAGTTGGTGCTGGCTAGCGTTGCTTGACCGCTGGTCAAGTCTCAAGCGCTTACTCGGGATGCCTGCCGAATCGTTCGCTCTGTGCATGAAGGCGGCCCGCAAGCGGGCCGCGCCGGCCCGGTCCCGGCCTGCTGGCGACCTCCGCCCGGCATCGGCCGGGCCGGCCGGCCGAGGCGATCAGTCGTTCCATAGCAGCATCAGACAGCCCAGGCACGGGATCACCAAGAGTGCCACGAGCAGGATCAAGAGCACCTTCTCGTTCAAGCTCAACTGGGACCCACCGTTCACCCGGTCGTCCTGATCCATGCCGGGGAATATGACCCGGACGATGGCACCCAAGGACCTCGGAGCTCCGCCCCGAACCCTGGCCCTCAGAGAGATGCCGCCGCGGATCACCTCGCCGGGCACCACAAGGGCCACCAGCCTCCCCGGACGGGGCCAAGGTCGTTCATCCGGTAGGGCGCCCCACCTTGTCCCCGTGCGGGGAGGCCGGACGGTCTGGCGACTGCCCGACGAGGAGGTCCGCTCTACGACTCCAGATTCAACCCGGCGAGCCTGGCAGGCTGCGGATGAAGTCGGCGCGTTCGGGCTCCGCTGCCGCAAGGCGCTCCAACAGGTCACGGAACTCCTGGCGTTCGTCGGAACTCATCTCGCCGAACAGGTATGCGATCTCTTCCAGCGTATTCAAGGCGATGCGCTCTACATCCCGGCCCGACTCGACGGATTCAACCAACGCGACCATTGCTGTCACGAGGGCCGTCGTCAGGTGGTCGACAAGCACTGTTGCCCCTCCGCATCCCGATGCAGTGCCCTCAGTGCACCCATCGAGGGATCAGAGGGTCTACGCCAGCATGCCGTACAGCCATCGGTACAGCCAGGACAGCCTGCAAGCGCCGACGATGCCCGACAACGACGGACGGGCTGACCAGGGACACAGTCACCCGACCAGTCATCCGCGATCTTCTTCTAGTCCCCAGGCCGTGGCCTGGTCCTAGGGGGCCGCATCCAGTCCGCAAGAAGTCGACGGACGACGGGGAGTGATGAGAGATGTCGAGAGGTGTTTCCGCTGGTAGCGGCCGAGGTGCCCAGGCCGCCGGATCGCGCATCTTGATCTCGTAATTCGTAGGTCACTGCGATCCCGGTCAGGACTCGTCAAGCGCCAGCTGTTGAGCCCGTCTGCCGCTTGGCCGATGCTGTCGAGCATGAACACGGCCAAAAAGAGGAGTCCATCGTTCCGCGAGCAGGCCGACCGCCTCACGCTGATTGATCGCTGGGGCCACTTCGTCCTGGATCAACCGGTCCTCGTGTACCCCGGCGAGACGATCTGGCGCAAAGGAGACCAGCTCATGGTGCAGCGGCTCGATGGAGGCGTGGACGCCTACCCCGGCTTCGTGAACCGCTGATGTCTGCGGGAGCGGGTGCCAGGGGCTGACAGCAACCGTTGACAGCAACAGCCTCGGACCATGAGGTACGGACGAAAACACCTGCAGGAGCAGGGTCAGCCACGAATGCCGGGGACGGGACGGTTTTGGACAGCTCGGCCGACGCTACGGATCGGAGGGCCGGCCGGACCATCTACGGACCGGGGGACCACGCGGGGACCGCACGTGGTGCGCGATGCTAAGCGGT